>NZ_JALQDN010000050.1:0-213071 GCF_023631205.1 Caballeronia sp. NCF2
GGGGGGGGGGGGGGGGGGGTGGCGGGCCGGCGCGCCGGGGGGGGCGCCCGACCCGGGGGCCCCCCGGGGGGGGGGCCTCGAACACCGCCCCCCCCGCGAAACCGGGATCCGGCGAAAAAAAGACTCACGCACCCGAGTCACAAAAACCAGCAATCAAAGCAAGCATCCCACGCCGCAATTCCCCAGGACTAACGGGCTTGGAAAGCACGTCCTGCTCACACGCGAGCGGCACGATACACGCGGCCGGTTCACCGGTAACGACGAGACAAGGACAAGGCCGCCCAAGCCGCGTCGCACCGAGCATCGCCACTTCCCGCGCGGTCTTGGCATCACGCAGTCGAAAGTCGGTAATGATGAGATCCGGAAACCGCTCGATATCGCCGAGAATCGTCTCGAACTCCTCGAAGCTCGCCGCCGAGTCATAAAGCACGCCCCATTGCGACAGCAGCGCTTCGGTCGACGCCCGCACGAGCCCATCGTCCTCGACGAGCAACACATAACGCCCCTTGAGCTGCGCCATTTCCGCCGCCTCGGAACGCGCCGGCGCACGCGCCGACGGCGTGTCGGGCGACGGTCCGCACAGCGGCATTTCGAGCGAAAAGCGCGAGCCGCGCCCTTCGGTGGACTTCAGTTCGATGCGATGCTGATCGAGCATCGACATCACCGCATTGACGATCGACAGCCCGAGCCCCAGCCCCTTGTCGCGATCCTGCTCGGGATTGTCGACCTGAAAGAACGGCTGAAAAATCGCATCGAAATAATCGGCCGGAATGCCGATGCCGTTATCCAGCACGTCGATACGCGCGCGCGTCGGCGAACGCACCACGCCGACGATCACGGTCGGCTTCGAAGTCTTGCTCTGATCTGCATACTTGATCCCGTTGGACACCAGATTGGCCACGGCGCGCCCGAGCCAGTGCGCGTCGCTGCGCACGCAGACGACATCGTCCTTCGGCAGCCGCAGGCGCAATTCGACGCCGCGGCTCATCGCGAACGGACGCAACTGCTCGGCGGCTTCCTCGACGATCTGTCGCACGTCGAATACGTGATAGCGCGGCACGACGCGCCCCGATTCCAGCCGCGAGAGATCGAGCACCGCGTTCAGCAGCCGCGCGAGGATAACGGACGAACGCCCGCACTCGTTGATGAGCCGTTCGGCCTGATCGAATTCGCCATTGCGGATGGCCTCGGCCGCCGCCTGCAGGAACAAATTGAGCGCGTGCATCGGCTGACGCAGATCGTGCGTCGCCGCGGCGAGAAAGTTGGATTTCTCGCGGCTCGCGGTCTGCGCGGCGATCATCTGCTGTTCGCGCAGCGCGAGCAGCGCGTTGGTCTTGTTCTCCTGATCCTTCTTGGAGACTTCGAGCTCGCGATTCTTGCGGCCGAGCGAAACATTCGCGGTGCGCAATTCGTCGTTGAGGGAAGCCAGCGCGCGCTCCGAACTATAGCGCTCGCGCGAGACGCGCTCGGCGTGCGTGCAGACGCCGTGCCCCACGACCACGACGTTGAACATATAGAAGAGCCCCGCGAAGAAATCCTCGGGGTTGAGCAGATGAATCGTCACCTGCAGCACCACGATCGACGCCAGCGTGATGATGCCCGCTGTCAGCGCGACGCGAGAGCGCAGATAAAAGAAACTGAACTGGAAGAACAGCGCAAGGCACAGCCCGATGAAATGCTGCGTGTAGTTATAGGGCGCGGGCGTGATCGCGACCATTGCGAGGATCAGGCACAAGAGCCCGTAAATGCCCGTCAGAATGATGCGTTGCGCGGTGGCGTGCGAGCGGAACGACGGCCGCAGCACCAGCACGCCGACAAAAAACAGCAGCGCGATGCCCGCGGAGCGCAGCGCGAGGATGTCGGGCAGGCGCGAATCGAGCGCGCGGTTGCCCCGCGCGAAGCTGAAGTCCCACCAGAGGAAGCACGTCCAGATGGCAAGCGCGAGCAGCGTCGACGCGCGCCGGAATGCGCAGAAGCGCTGGCTGTGGTCTTCGAGAAACTGCGCTTCGAGGACGGGATCGGAAAACGGCGCCGGAATCGAGAGATTGCGCACCAGGCTCGCGCCGGCCTCGCGGGCCGCCGAGAGAAGAATGCCTGGATTGCGCACGCCGGCGGCGCGTTGCGGTACGGCCATCTTCATGCTCGCTCAGGGAATCGGGATATCTACTTTAGGCCAACGCGGTCAGACAAATACGCCTTTTTTTAGAATCGGCCATTATCTCCGGCAATTATTGCGCTTTTTTGGCGAGTTGCGAGGGCACGCGGCGAGACGGAAGGAAGGAGGAAGGGAGCCGATCGGCGGGCGTTTGATCGTTTGCCCGCCGATTCGAAGGACAGCCACAACGAATGCCCCCCGCACGATGACGAGGGCGGTCTCGAGGAGAACCGTTCAGCTTTTCGGTTTGGCCTTGGTGGTGCGCTTCGTGACCTGCGTTTCCTTCGCGCCTGCGGCCTTCGCGGGCGATGCCTTGCTGCCGGCCGTTTTCTTGCGGCTCGACATTTCCGTTTCTGCGGGTTGGCTCGCTTGAGCCTTGCGTGGGGATGGCATGTTGACCTCCTTCAGTATGTGTCCATATCGACACATTGATAACCATAGGATGCGGTCAGCCGGTATTCAAGACTCGGCGGGCTTCTCGCGCGGCGCATCGGCCAAAAAACTTCTGAGAGCGAAGCATTTCGCCCGATGCCCGCAACGAGGGCGGCGAGCGCGATCAGTGGATGAGCTTCAGCCCCGCCGGCAGCGTTTCGCCGAACACGCGTCCGACGTCGGCGCGATCGAGCTCGACGGTCTCGCGGACCATCGCGATCCACGCCTGCGCCGCGCCCATCGTTTCGAGGCGCTGCACGACAGCCGCGCGCGCATCGTCGGGCAGATCGCGCGAGCGGTCGCCGGTCATGCGCGCGATCTGCACGGCGGCGAACGCGGCGGGATCGACCTTCTTCCAGTCGAGCGCGAGGATCGCATCGAGCCAGACGACGGCGACCTCGGGCGGCACGACACCGTGCGCGCTGCCGTAAAAGGGCGCGCGGGCGCCGATGCGGCCCAGCGCCCACCAGCTTTGCACGCTCTCCGAAGGCTTTTTCAGGCGCGTGAGCAGCCATTCGCCGACCTCGATCTTGCGCTCGACCGGCACGCGTTCCAGCGACGCCGCGAGCCGCACCATGTCCTCGTAGCCCGCGCGCGCCGCGCCCGCCGCCTTGCGATAGCGGCTCGTGCCGGGCGGTTGCAGCACGAAGGCCATGTCGTCGAGCAGCTTGAGTTGCGCCGCTTCGGGCAGGCCACCGGCCGCGCGGCGCCAGAGCGTCCACCATTCGGACCAGATCTGGCTTTCGTTGCTGTACTGAATGCCCTGATCGAAAAGCGTCCAGAGTTGCTCGACACGCCATTCGTCGAGCGGATGCCCGAAGCCCGGACGCATGCAGTAGCCCGCGAGATTGAGCCACAGACGCTCGTGATCGGCGGTGCGGCGGCGCTTTTTCGCGCGCTCGAACAGCGCGCCGAAGACCTCGCGCAAGAGTGCGATGTCCCAGGTGTCGCGCGGGCCGAGCGTCTGTTCGAGCTGCGCGCGCAGGCGTTTGACTTCCTTCGGCCCGACATCGTGCGACTTCGCGCCGAACGTGCGGTCTATCAGTTCGATGGCTTTCGGCAGCGCCGGATGCGATTCGCTCACGGTCTCGTCGGTCTGCGACGCCTCGCGGCGCAACTGGAATTCGAGCAGCCAGCGTTGCGCGGGATCGTCGACGGCGATGCAGTGCATCTCCAGCGTGCCGACTTCGGTAAGCGAGGTCGTCAGCTGAACCGCCGTTTCGCGCGCTCGGCCCTTGCCGGCGGCATGCGGATCGACGACGGTCGCGATCGGCGGCAGACGGATGAAATCGCCCGATGCGGCCGCGAGGTCTGCGAGCGCGCCCGCTTCGTAAGCCGTCTCCGACACCGACGACGCCAGGTGAAAGCGCACCGGCGCGCCGAGCGTGAGCGAGAAGGTGCGATCGGCGAGATGGATCGCCTGGCCTTCTTCGGTGCCTCGCGGCAGGACGCAGACGCCACGCATCGCGTTGGCATCGTCTTCGAGCAGCAGGAAGAAGCTGCGCGCCGAGCCACCGCCGATCTTCGGCGCATTGCCCGCGCGCGCGAGCGCGTAGGCGACCGCGCCGCGCGCGACCGCGACATCGGGATTGCCGTTCGCGAGCACGTTGACGGCTTCGCCGCGCCAGCCGGAAAGCGTATCGGCGATGCGGCGCGCGAGCGGAGCGGCGCGAAACACGCCGCCGTTCAACAGCAAGGTGTCCGGAATGGCGAGCGTTTCGGCGGGCGCATCGACGAGGCCGAGCGCTTTCTTCGCCTCGCCGGCATGCTGGCCGAGAAACGCCGCGATATGCCGCGTGATGGCCGCGTCGCTCGCATACGGCAGCCCGAATTCGACGATGCCGCCGCGCGAACGGCCGGGGCGATCGCTCGGGGCGACCATCGGAAAGAATCCTTCGACGATGATCCGCTCGATCTCGTCGCGCGTGACATCGGCCGAACGCGCGCCGCCGATCAGCTTCGAGCCCGCGCCGAGCAGCGTGATCGACGTGGATGCGGGCGCGTTGTCGCCTAGCAATTGCTCTTTCGCCGCGCGGCAGCGCTCGACGAGTTGCGACAGGCGTCCGGCGGAGAGACGCGCATCGCTGCCCGCGAGACGCTTCTCGACGAGATGCGCGAGCGCGAGATCCATGTTGTCGCCGCCGAGCATCAGATGGTTGCCCACGCCGATGCGCGTCAACACCGGCTCGCCGTTCTCCATCGCGACCTGGATGAGCGTGAGGTCGGTCGTGCCGCCGCCGACGTCGACGATCATCACGAGCCGCGTCGCCTTCAGATCATCCGCGAGCGTCGCGCGATGATGAAACAGCCAGTCGTAAAACGCGGCCTGCGGCTCTTCCAGCAGCCGCAGTGTTTCGAGTCCCGCCATGCGCGCGGCTTCGAGCGTCAGCGCGCGGGCGCCTTCATCGAACGAGGCGGGCACGGTCAGCACGACGTCCTGCGTGTCGAGCGGTGCATCCGGAAAGCGCTCGTTCCACGCCGCGTGGACGTGCGCGAGATAGCTCGCGCTCGCCATCACCGGCGAGATTTTTTCGACGTCGTCGCCCGCGCCCCACGGCAAGATGGCCGCGAGGCGATCGACCGCCGCGTGCGACAGCCAGCTTTTCGCGCTCGACACGAGCCGTCCCGGCACCTGCGCGCCGAGCATCCGAGCGAATCTGCCGATGAGGGCGGGCGCTTCCATCTCGCCCCACGGCAATTGCAGATCCTCGGACTTGAGTTCGCCTGGCGCGAAGTGATAGCGCAGCGACGGCAGAAGCGGCAGCGCCGCGACTTCCCCCGCGCCGACGAGCTGGTCGATGTCGAACACGCGGATATCGTTCGAGCCGATTTCCGCGTACGCGACGACCGTATTGCTCGTCCCGAGATCGATGCCGACGCTGTACCGCGCGCCGGACACCTTTTTCTTGCGCCCGGACACTTACAGGCCCATGCCCTGATCCGCGCCCGCGTTCGCGCCGCCGCGCACGTCGAACTCGACCTTCCAGCGCTCGGACGAGCCGCGCGGAATCGCTTCGAGTTCGAGCGTGCCCGCTTCGGTCACGCGCGCGTGCAGCTTGACGGGCACGACCTCGCCCGGCGTGCGGCCTTCGGGCGGCAGCGACGCTTCGATCTCTTCGAGTTCCTGCAATTCGTCCGGTTGCCAGTAATCGAGCAGCGTGCCGACCTGATCCTGACGACGCACCGAGGAGCCGAAGAAGCGGAAATGCACCGGCTCGCCGACGACGAGCCCGAATTCCTGCGCGGGCAATTCGGCGTCCGTGCCTTCCTCCATGCCGAACGGCGCGACGCACAGCGCCTGCACGGGCGGCTCCAGTCCGGGAACGGCCGGCATCGCCGATTCGACCGCGACGTAGTACGCGCGCGCCGTGCCGCCACGGATGCGCACGCCCTTGCCGCGCCGCACGTAGCCGTAATAGGCCGCGCCGCGCGCCACCGCGAGATCGAGGTCCGCGCCTTCGAGCAGACGCGCGGCGGGCGCGTTTTCGGAGGCGAGCCATGAATTCAGCGTCGTCATCACGCGCTCGACGAGCAGCGGCGACTTGAACACGCCGCCGTTGAACAGCACGACGGTCGGATGCAGCAGCGTCGCGCCCTGCGGCGCCTGATGCTGCAAGCCTTCGACTTCCGCGAGCGCGTTGACCTGACGGCCGAGGAACGCGGCGAGATGGCGCGTGACGGCGGCGTCCTGCGCGTACGGCAGACCGAGTTGCGTGAGACCGACGCGCGCGCGCGAAACGGGGCGAGCTGCGGCATCGACTTGCGGGAAAAAGCCTTCGAGCAGGATCTGCGTGAGTTCGGCGCGCGTGAGTTCGGTGCGCAGCGACCCGCCGATCAGCTTCGAGCCGCGGCTCGGGACAACGAGCGGCACCGCATCGACGGACGGATCGGAAAGCAGCGTTTCCTTCGCCGAGCGGCACGCGTAGGTGAGGGCGCGCAACTGCCACGGATCGGGCTGCGTGCCCGATTGCGCGAGCTTGCGCGCGACGGTATGCGCGAGCGCGAGGTCCATGTTGTCGCCGCCGAGCAGGATGTGCTCGCCAACGGCCACGCGATGCAGTTCCAGATTGCCTTCGCGCTCGACGACCGCGATCAGCGACAAGTCGGTCGTGCCGCCGCCGACATCGACGACGAGAATCACATCGCCCACTTTGACCTGCTTGCGCCAGCCGCCCGACGATTTTTGAATCCAGCTATAGAGCGCGGCCTGCGGCTCTTCGAGCAGCGTCATGCGCGTGTAGCCGGCTGCGGCGGCGGCTTCGGCGGTGAGTTCGCGCGCGGCGGGATCGAAGGACGCGGGAATCGTCACGGTGACGTCCTGCTGATCGAAAGGCGCATCGGGATGCGCGTGGTTCCACGCTTCGCGCAAATGCGTCAGATAGCGCACCGAGCTTTCCAGCGGCGACACGCGCTCGACTTCCTCGGGCGCATCGGACGGCAGGATTGACGCGCGGCGATCGACGCCCGGATGGCACAACCAGCTTTTCGCGCTGGAAACGAGGCGGATCGGCGTGCCCGCGCCCCGGCTGCGCGCGAGTTCGCCGACGATGAACCTGCGCTCCTGCGTCCACGGCAGCGTGAGATCGCCGGGCGCGAGCTCGTTCTCGTGCGGCAGATAGAGAAACGAGGGCAAAAGATCGCGTTCTTCGGCGGCGCCGGGCGCGGTCAGTTGCGAGATGGGCAGCACGCCTTGCGCGGTCTTTTCGCCGTCGCTCGCGCTCATGTCGACGTAGGAGAGCGCGCAATGCGTCGTGCCGAGATCGACGCCGATCGAGTAGCGCACCGGGTTATCGTTCGCTTGAATGTCGCTCACAGTTCCACCTCCGCGGGCGCGACGATGCTCGCATCATGGGACGGCGCGAGCTTCGGCAGGCGCGTGTCCTCGACCTTCCATCCACGATGGCTGATGCTGCCCGAAAAGGGCGGCTTGCCGACTACGTTGCCCGTCAGCCGGATGGCGGCGGCATCGAAACCCTCCTGCAGCGTGATGCGCGTGCCTTCCGCTTCGGTGCGCACGGGCTTGACCGTGAAATGCTCGCGCAGCACGTTACGGCAGCCGTCGTGCACGAGGCGGGCGGCCGCGCCGATATCGGCGTCGCTGTAATTGACGATGTCTTCTTCCACGAAATCGATGAAACGCGCGTCGCGCTGCAAAAGGCCGAGCAGTTGCAACGCGGCGACCGGGCTCGCCTCCTTCAGCGCGGACGGCGCGGGTTGAACCGGCGCGGCGGCAGGCTTCGGCGCTTCGGCTTTGAAATCGGGCGCGGCTGCGGGGGCTTCAGGCGCTTCGGGCGCTTCGCGCAGGCGCTGCACGCGGCCCGCGAACGATGCATTGCCGAGAATGCCGAAGAAGGCGCCGAAGGCAATGCCTATCCTGCCGAAAAAGCCTGGATTCATGTCGGTCATGTGATGCTCCTGTAGGCCGCGCGAGGACGACCCTATCCTCGGGCGGCGCGGGTGGCCGGTGTTCGGTGCCGTATCGGCGGGGTGATGCCGGGAATGTCTGCCCGTGCGGCTTTTCAGAAAAGGCACGAAAAACGCCAACGGCCTTTATACCGTATCCCGATATTTTCCATGATGTCGCGCCCCGGCCGGGAAAATCGCTCCGGATGGGCGCGCGGCGGCGGGCCTCATTCTCGCGATTTGCGCCGTCAAGTCAAGGCGCGGCAGGCTTCGCGGCGCGTTTCAGGCCTTGTAGCCGATCTTGCGCAGCAGGTCGTGGCGCCACTTCACGTCGTCTTCGCTTTCGACGCCAAGCGGCGGGAACCCGTCCACCACGCCGACGATCCCGCGTCCCTGATCCGTCTGCGCGACAAGCACCTGCGTCGGATTGGCGGTCGCGCAGAAGATACGGCACACCTCCGGCACCGCCTTCACGGTATTGAGCACGTTGACGGGAAAGAAGCCGTCGCCGAGCACGATGATGAAGCTGTGTCCCGCGCCGATGTTCTGCGCGTTGCGCGCGGCCAGCTCGACGCCATGCTCGTCCGTGCCCGACGTGCGTACGAGCCGCTTGCCCGACGCCTCGCAGAACGCGAGTCCGAAGCGGATGCCGGGCACCGCGCCGACGAGCGCCTCGTGCAGATCCTCGACCGTCTTGATGAAATGCGACTGACCGAGGATGAAGTTGGTGTCTTCGGGCTTGTCGATGGCGATGGCGAGCAGTTCCATGGCGGATCTCCGGTGCGCGCTGGAAATTCCATGGTAGGCGCTTTTCTACGCGCGTATTTCGAACCCCGCGAGATACGCCGCCGCATCGCCGCCGTCCCAGACGCGGCCATCGCAGAACGTCGCCGCGCGCCGTTCGCCGGGAATCGCAATGCCCGCCGCCTGCGCCGCCTCGCGATAAAGCGCGGTCTGATTCACGCTCGCCGCGATGGCCGCATCGTCGATATCGGCGCCGAGCATGCCCCAGCGCCGGTATTGCGTAATGAACCAGACGCCGTCCGATACGCGCGGATAGTTCACCGCGCCTTCATCGAAGAAACGCACGGGCAGCGCGCGCGCATCGCCGCCATCGGATGTGGCGAGGCGCGGCTCGATCAGCGCGCGCGGCACGCCGAGCAGCGCGGACGACGACAGCGCCTCGGCGATCTCCTCGCGATGCGCCCGCGTATCGAGCCAGGCGCACGCATCGAGCATCGTGCGAACGAGCGCGCGCGCCGTCGCGGGATAGAGCGCCGCGAAATCGCGCCGGCACGCGAGCACCTTCTCCGGATGATCCGGCCAGATCTCGCTCGTGTACGCGACCGTCCTGCCCGCGTCGCGCGCCTCGGCGACGGCGTGCCACGGCTCGCCCGCGCAGAAGCCGTCGAGCGCGCCCTCGACGAGCGCATCGGCCATGCGCGGCGGCGGAATCACGATGCTCTGCACATCGCGCAACGGATGCACGCCGTGCGCCGCGAGCCAGTAATACAGCCACATCGCGTGCGTGCCGGTCGGAAAAGTCTGCGCGATGACCGGCGGCCGCCCGAGCGAATGCAACGCTTCCTTCACGCTGGCGCCGTTTCGGATCGCATCGGCCAACGGACGCGACAGCGTGATCGCCTGACCGTTGCGATTGAGGACCATCAGCACGGCCATGTCCGCCTGCGGCCCGCCGATACCCAGTTGCACGCCGTACACGAGGCCATAGAGCGCGTGCGCCGCGTCGATCTCGCCGGACAGCAGCTTGTCGCGCACGGCCGCCCACGACGGCTGACGGCACAGCTCGATCGAGATGCCATGACGCGCGCCGAGATCGCGCAACGCGGCGACGGCGAGCGGCGCGGCATCGGAAAGGGCGACGAAGCCGAGCCGCAAATGCGTGCGTTCGGGTTGGGAGGAAGTGATGTTCATGAGATGTCGATAAAGCTAGAGCAGATCGGCCATCGAAAGCAATTGGCGCGCGATCTCGGCGACCTTCACGCCCTGATCCATCGCGCGCTTGCGAAGCGCCGCATAGGCTTCGTTTTCGGACATGCCGCGCCTGTCCATCAGAAGACGTTTCGCGCGGTCGATGACCTTGCGCTGCTCCAGTTCGTCCTCGACCTTCGCGAGCCGCTGACGCAACTGCGCTTCATGCGCGAAACGCGCGAGCGCGACTTCGATGATCGGCGCGAGACGCTCGGGCGCGAGTCCTTCGACGGAATACGCGGTGACGCCCGCGCCCACTGCCGCGCGAATGAACTGCTGATCCGCGTCGTTGCTGAACATCAGCACGGGACGCGGCGCGGCCTTGTTCATCACCGCGAGCTGTTCGAGCGTGTCGCGCGAGGGCGACTCGGTATCGATGATGACGACATCGGGCTTCTGGCTCTCGACGGCCTTGTGCAGCGCCGAAGGCGCGGCCGCTTCGGCGAGCATGTCATAGCCCATGCGCGCGAGTTGCTCGCGCAAATCGCCTATGGGCTTGTCGGTGTCGGTGACGAGAAGAACGCGAAGCATGCGGGAAGCGGAAGCGGTCATGCGAGGGACGCTTGAGACTTTAACGCGCCGTCCGCGCTTTGAGAACCCGCTTTACGCGGCATGAGCGAAGCCTTTGGCGCTTTGCATATGCGCCGCGAATTCCGCCGCTTCGCCGATCGCACCGCCGATCAGAATCACCGCCGGACTGCCGAGGCCGGCAGCGTTGGCATCATCGGCAAGACGATCGAGCGTCGTCACGAGCCGCTTTTCCTGCGACGATCCCGCGTGCTGCACGACGGCCGCAGGGGTGCTCGCGGGCAACGTATCGAGCAACGATGCCGTCAGACTCGCGATGCGGCTCATGCCCATATAGATCGCGAGCGTGGTGCCCGTTGCGGCGAGCGCGGCCCAATCCGGCTGACTGTGATCCTGCATGTGCGCGGTGACGAACGTCACGCCCTGACAATGATCGCGATGCGTGAGCGAGATGCCGAGTCCAGCCGCCGCCGCGAATCCCGATGACACGCCATTGACGATATCGACCGGAATATCCGCCCCGCGCAATGCGGCGATCTCTTCGCCCGCGCGTCCGAAGAGCAACGCGTCGCCGCCTTTCACGCGCACCACATGCAGTCCTTTCTTCGCGTATCGCTGCATGAGGCGCTGAATGAAGGCTTGCGGCGTGGACTTGCATCCGCCGCGCTTGCCGACGCGAATCACGCGCGCGTTCGGCGCAAGCGTGACGATGTCGGCGTTGGCGAGATCGTCGACGAGAAGGACGTCGGCGGCGGCGAGCGCCTTCGCGGCGCGCAAGGTCAGCAAGTCCAGATCGCCGGGGCCCGCGCTCAACAGAGTGACTTTGCCTTTGATGGTGCTCATCGTTGCTTCCTGAGTCTGCGTGCTTCGTATGTGAGGCATCGGCGCGGCAAACGCAGATAGCGTCCGCTCGTGTCGCTGCACGATGGGGACGCCTTTGTCCTTGCTTTCATGTATCGGGGCGCCGCGAACGCCGTTGCTCGCAGCGCTTTCGACAATGCAATAAGCGGGCCATTGGTCGAATAAGGCTTCGAGCACGTTATCCGCACTGTCGTTGTGCGCGGGCGGCACCGCGAGGGCGCATGGGCGCTTGCTCGATGTGATTGCGTGCGTTAACCGTGCAGTACAAAGTCGAGGAGCGTACGAAGCGATCGCTTGCACGTTCGCACGGCATCAGTGCTGCGTCGCACCATCCCTGTGCCCGCCTGCATCGAAACATGACGTGAAGCTCATGCGCGCAGTCCGTGCATATAACGCGCAAAGCCTTGCGCGACAAGCGTCCGAAGTCGATGCGGCGCGCATGGCATAGGCCTTGCCTTATGTCTCGCCATCGGATCAACGGCGATCCGTCCTGAATACAGCGCCCGGCAAGTGAAGAACATGCGGGCATCGGACAACGGCGTCCCCCGCATCGGCTTCCCGGCCCATGCGCGGGACGCCTTTCTTTTTTTGCGGAAAGACGATGGACAAAGCCACCCGGATCGATCTCTTCAGCATGCGCAGCGCGCCGATGCGCGCCTTCCATCTCACGTGGATGGCCTTCTTCGTATGCTTCTTCGCGTGGTTCGCCTGCGCGCCGCTGATGCCGCTCATCAAGCGCGAATACGGACTCACGGCGGATCAAGTTGCGAACATCAATATCGCGGCCGTCGCCGTGACGATTCTGGTGCGCCTCGTCGTCGGACCGATGTGCGATCGCTTCGGCCCGCGCCGCGTGTATGGCGCGCTGCTGCTCGCGGGTTCGGTGCCTGTCATCGGCGCGGCGCTCTCTACGGGCTACGACAGCTTCCTGTGGTGCCGTCTCGCGATCGGCGCGATCGGCGCGAGCTTCGTCATCACGCAGTACCACACGTCGGTGATGTTCGCGCCGAACGTCGTCGGCACCGCGAACGCAACGACTGCCGGCTGGGGCAACGCGGGCGCGGGCGCGGCGCAGGCGATCATTCCGCTTCTCGTCGCGGCAGCGATCGCGCTCGGCGTGGGCGAAGCATCGGCATGGCGCGTCGCTTTGATCGTGCCGGGCATCGCGATGCCGGTGATGGCCTTCTTCTACTGGCGCTATACGCAGGATTGCCCGCAAGGCGACTTCGTCGCGCTGCGCCGTGCCGGCGTCGCGATCGACGGCGGCAAGAAGGGCGGCTGGCAGAGCTTCCTGACCGCGTGCTCGAACTATCGCGTGTGGATGCTCTTCGTCACGTACGGCGCGTGCTTCGGCGTCGAAGTGTTCATCCACAACATGGCGGCGATCTATTACGTCGATCACTTCGGCCTCTCGCTCGCGCAAGCCGGCATGGCGGCGGGCAGCTTCGGTCTGCTCGCGCTCTTCGCCCGCGCGCTCGGCGGCTGGCTCTCCGATAAAGCCGCCGCGAAGAAAGGCCTCGATATCCGCGCGACCTTGTTGTTCGCGCTGATCGCGGGCGAAGGCATCGGCCTCTATGCGTTCGCGCATGCGCCGAGCGTCGTGCTCGCCATCGTCGCGATGCTTGCGTTCGGCCTCTTCACGCACATGGCATGCGGCGCGACTTACGCGCTCGTGCCGTTCATCGATCGCAAGGCGCTCGGCGGCGTGGCTGGCGTGATCGGCGCCGGCGGCAACGTCGGCGCGGTCGCAGCGGGCTTCCTGATGAAAGGCCTCGGCAACGCGCAAGCCACGCTCTCGATGCTCGGCGTGATCGTCGCGACGACGGCGCTCTGCGCGCTCGCCGTGCGCTTCTCCCCCGAACACAAGGCACGCGAAGCGGCACTGCGCGAAAGCGCGCTCGCAGCCAATAACGTCATTGCAAACTGAGAAGGCCCCGTCATGAAAATCGTCGTCATCGGCCACGGCATGGTCGGCCACAAGTTCCTCGAATGTCTCGCCGAGAGCGGCAACGAAGCGCTCGACGTGACGGTCCTGTGCGAAGAACCGCGCGCCGCGTACGACCGCGTGCATCTGACCGAATTCTTCACGGGCAAGAGCGCGGATGATCTCTCGCTCGTCGAAGAGGGCTTCTTCGAACGTTCGGGTTATGCGCTGAAACTGAATGCGCGCGCGGTGTCGATCGATCGCGCGGCGCGCACGGTGACGGCTTCGACGGGCGAAGTGCTCGCGTACGACAAGCTCGTGCTCGCGACCGGCTCCTATCCGTTCGTGCCGCCCATCGAAGGCCGTGATCGCGACGGCTGCTTCGTGTATCGCACGATCGAAGATCTCGAAGCGATGCAGGCATGCGGCGCGCGCTCGAAGACGGGCACGGTCGTCGGCGGCGGTCTGCTCGGTCTCGAAGCAGCGAAGGCGCTGCGCGACATGGGACTCGAAACGCATGTGATCGAATTCGCGCCGCGCCTGATGGCCGTGCAGGTCGATGACGGCGGCGGACGCGTGCTGCGCGCGAAGATCGAGGAGCTCGGCGTCACGGTTCATACGGGTAAGAACACGCTTGCGATCGTCGATGGCGAAGGCGCGGCCAACCGCATGAATTTCGCCGATGAGACGCATCTCGACACCGACATGATCGTGTTCTCGGCAGGCATTCGTCCGCGCGACGACATCGCGCGTGCAGCGGGTCTCGACATCGGCGCGCGCGGCGGCATCGTGATCGACGACGCCTGCCGCACGAGCGACGAAGCGATCTATGCCATCGGCGAATGTGCGTTGTGGAAGGGCCAGTTGTTCGGCCTCGTCGCGCCGGGTTACGACATGGCGCGCATCGTCGCGAAGCAGATCATCGGCGAGGAAGCGGCGTTCGCGGGCGCGGACATGAGCACCAAACTCAAGCTGATGGGCGTCGATGTGGCGAGCATCGGCGATGCACACGGCAAGACGCCCGGCAGCCGGACGTATCAGTACAGCGACGAGCGCAAGCAGGTCTACAAGAAGATCGTCGTGTCCGACTGCGGCAAGTTTCTTCTCGGCGGCGTGATGGTCGGCGATGCAGCGGAATACGGCACGCTGCTGCAGATGATGTTGAACAAGATCGAGTTGCCCGAAGCGCCCGAATTCCTGATCCTGCCGTCGAGCGATGGAAAAGCGAAGCCCGCGCTCGGCGTCGAAGCCTTGCCCGATGCGGCGCAGATCTGTTCGTGCAACAACGTAAGCAAGGCTGAAATCTGCGCGGCTGTCTGCGCGGGCGCAACGAGCATTGGCGCGATCAAGTCGTCGTGCAAGGCGGGCGCATCGTGCGGCGGCTGCGTGCCGCTCGTCACGCAAGTGATGAAGTCGGAGATGAAGCGGCAGGGTCTCGCGGTGAACAATCATCTGTGCGAGCACTTCCCGTATTCGCGTCAGGAGCTTTATCACATCGCGCGCGTGGAAGGACATCGCACGTTCGGCACGCTGCTCGCGAAGCACGGCAAGGGACGCGGCTGCGATATCTGCAAGCCTGCCGTCGCGAGCATTCTTGCTTCGTGCTGGAACGAGTTCGTGCTGAAGAAAGAGCACGCGAGCCTGCAGGATTCGAACGATTACTACCTCGCGAACATCCAGCGCGATGGCACGTACAGCGTCGTGCCGCGCATGCCGGGCGGCGAAGTGACGCCCGATGGCTTGATCGCGGTCGGCCAGGTCGCGAAGAAGTACGGCCTCTATACGAAGATTACGGGCGGCCAGCGTGTCGACATGTTCGGCGCGCGCGTAGAGCAATTGCCGTTCATCTGGGAAGAGCTCATCGCGGCGGGCTTCGAATCGGGTCATGCGTATGGCAAGGCCCTGCGCACCGTGAAGTCGTGCGTCGGCTCGACGTGGTGCCGTTATGGCGTCGGCGATTCGGTCGGACTCGCGATCGAACTGGAGAATCGCTACAAGGGTCTGCGCACGCCGCACAAGATCAAGTTCGGCGTGTCGGGCTGCACGCGCGAGTGCGCCGAAGCGCAAGGCAAGGACGTCGGCGTGATCGCGACGGAGAAGGGCTGGAATCTCTACGTATGCGGCAACGGCGGCATGAAGCCGCGTCACGCCGAGCTTATTGCGTCCGATCTCGATCACGACACGCTCGTGCGGTACATCGACCGCTTCCTGATGTTCTACGTGCGTACGGCGGATCGCCTGCAACGCACGAGCGTATGGCGCGACAACCTCGAAGGCGGACTCGAGTATCTGATCGACGTCGTCATCAAGGACAAGCTCGACATCGCCGCCGAGCTCGAAGCGGAGATGCAACTCGTCGTCGATACCTACGAGGACGAATGGAAGAAGGCCGTCACCGATCCGCATACGCGCAAGCGCTTCCGTCACTTCGTCAACAGCGAACAGGGCGATGCGAACGTGACCTTCGTGGAAGAGCGCGGCCAGATTCGCCCCGCCACGCTCGAAGAGCGCAAGTCGAAGCTTGCCGAAACCGTTTAACGCGTGAGGAAAAACATCATGAACGACCGTATCGAACAGGACTGGACCGCCGTTTGTGAACTCGACGATATCGTGCCGGATACGGGCGTGTGCGCGCTCGTGAAGGGCACGCAAGTCGCGGTGTTTCATGTCGCGGGCGAAGAGGCAGCCGTGTACGCGATCGACAACTACGACCCCCATTCGCAAGCCGCGGTGCTCTCGCGCGGCATCGTGGGAAGTCTGGGCGAGCGTATCGTCGTTGCATCGCCGATCTACAAGCAGCACTTCGATCTGCGCACGGGCGAATGCCTGGAAGCGCCGGAGCTTTCGGTGAGCGCGTATCGCGTGAAGGTCGCGGGCGGCAAGGTGTGGGTCGCGGCATGAAGACCGAATATGCGGTTGCGGGCATGGCGGCGTTGAAGCACGCCGCATCGCGCCAGCGGCTCGTGGTGATCGGCAACGGCATGGCCGGTATGCGTACGGTCGAAGAACTGCTGAAGATCGCGCCCGAGCTGTACGACATCACCGTATTCGGCGCCGAGCCGTACGGCAACTACAACCGCATTCTGTTGTCGCCGGTGCTCGCGGGCGAGAAGAGCGTCGACGACATCATTCTCAACACGCGCGAATGGTACGACGCGAACGGCATCACGCTGCATGCGGGCGATGCCGTGATCGAAATCGATCGTGCGCGGCGCGTCGTGCGTTCGGAGAAGGGCGTGGAAGCGCACTACGACCGTCTGCTGATCGCGACCGGCTCGAAGCCATTCATCATTCCGGTGCCGGGTTGCGAGCTTTCCGGTGTGATCGCATTTCGCGACATTCAGGATGTCGAAACGATGCTCGAAGCGGCACGCGATCATCGGCACGCGGTGATCATCGGCGGCGGTCTGCTCGGGCTCGAAGCGGCCAACGGCTTGCAGCGGCAGGGCATGTCGGTAACGGTCGTGCATGCGAGCGGCAGCCTGATGGATCGTCAGCTCGACGCTACCGCGTCCGCGTTGCTCAAGCGTTCGCTCGAAGCGAAAGGCCTCAACTTCGCGATGGCCGCGCAGACCACGGAGATCGTCGGCGACGACCGCGTGCGCGCCGTGCGTTTCGCGGACGGCACGCAGATCGACGCTGATCTCGTCGTGATGACGGCGGGCGTGCGGCCCAACATCGCGCTCGCGAAAGAGGCGGGGCTGCACTGCGAGCGCGCCATCGTCGTCGACGACACGCTGCAGACTTTCGATCCGCGCGTGTATGCGGTGGGCGAATGCGTGCAGCATCGCTCGGCGACCTTCGGTCTCGTCGCGCCGATCTGGGATCAGGCGCGCGTGGCGGGCGCGCATCTCGCGGGCGCGGGGCATCGCCGTTACGTGCAGCGCGCGACGGCGACGAAGCTCAAGGTGACGGGCGTCGATCTGTATTCGGCGGGCGATTTCATCGGCGGCGAGGACAGCGAGGATCTCGTGCTGCGCGATCCGCGCCGCGGCGTGTACAAGCGTGTCGTGCTGCAGGCGGGACGCGTGATCGGCGCGGTGCTGTACGGCGACGTGAAGGACGGCGGCTGGTATTTCGATCTGATTCAGAGCCGCGCGGACGTATCGCATCTGCGCGGCAAGCTTCTTTTCGGCAAGACGCTTTGTGAAGCCTGAATACGGCCAAGGATAGAGAAACGTGAGCATGTCCATCATCCCCATTCAAACGGCTTCTGTTAAAACGACTTGCCCGTATTGCGGCGTCGGCTGCGGTGTGAACGCATCGCCGAAGAGCGCGACCGAAGTGTCGATCGCCGGCGATGAAACGCATCCATCGAACTTCGGCCGTCTGTGCGTGAAGGGCTCGGCGCTCGGCGAAACGATTGGACTCGAAGGGCGTCTGCTCAATCCGAAACTGCGCGACCGCCGCAGCGGCGCGCTTACCGATGCATCGTGGGCCGATGCCATCGGCACGGTTGCGAGCGGCTTTTCGCGCATCATCGCGGAGCATGGTCCCGACGCGGTCGCGTTCTATGTATCGGGTCAGTTGCTCACCGAGGACTACTACGTCGCCAACAAGCTGATGAAGGGCTACATCGGCAGCGCAAACATCGATACGAACTCGCGGCTGTGCATGTCGTCGTCGGTGGCGGGACACAAGCGCGCGTTCGGCGAAGACCTCGTGCCGATGAGTTATGAGGACCTCGAACTCGCGGACCTCGTCGTGCTCGTGGGATCGAACACGGCATGGTGTCATCCGATTCTCTTTCAGCGCATCGTGAAGATGAAGGAGAAGCGACCGGAGATGAAGATCGTCGTCATCGATCCGCGCTATACCGCGACTTGCGAAATGGCCGATCTGCATCTGCCGCTCAAGCCTGGCAGCGATGTGGCGCTGTTCAACGGCCTGCTCGCGTTCCTCGCGGAGCACGGCGCAATCGATGCGGCTTTCGTCGATGCACATACCAGCGGTTCCGACGACGCGCTCGCAGCGGCGGGTTCTTCGGATCTCGCGCAAACCGCGAAAGACTGCAAGCTCGATCAACACGATCTGATGGAGTTTTATCGTCTTTTCGCGCGCACGGAGCGCGTGGTGACGGTCTATTCGCAAGGCGTGAATCAGTCGAGCGCCGGCACGGACAAGGTCAACTGCATCATCAATTGCCATCTGCTGACGGGGCGAATCGGCAAGCCTGGCATGGGACCGTTCTCGTTCACCGGCCAGCCCAACGCGATGGGCGGACGCGAAGTCGGCGGCCTCGCGAATACGCTTGCCGCGCATCTCGAGTTCGGCGATCCGCTGCATGGCGAGATGGTGCGGACGTTCTGGAATTCGCCTGCGATTGCAGAGCGCGCCGGATTGAAGGCCGTCGAGTTGTTCGATGCAATCGAAGCGGGCCGCGTGAAAGCCGTATGGGTGATGGGCACCAATCCTGTCGTCAGCCTGCCCGATGGCGATCGCGTGAAGCGCGCGCTCGAGAAATGCGAGCTCGTGGTTGCATCGGACATCATCGAAAAGACGGATACGAACGCGTTCGCCGATGTGCTGCTGCCCGCGCTCGGCTGGGGCGAGAAGGATGGCACCGTGACGAACTCGGAGCGGCGCATCTCGCGTCAACGCGCGTTCATTCCGACGCCGGGCAAGGCGCGCGCGGACTGGCGCATCATCTGCGATGTCGCGCGGCGCATGGGCTTCGAAGGCTTCGATTTTGCGGGTCCGCATGAGATTTTCGACGAGCACGCACGGTTGAGCGCGTATCGCAACGATGCGTCGGCGGGCGTGCATCGCGCGTTTCATATCGGTGGACTGGCCGGGCTCGATCGCGCGCAATACGATGCGCTGCAGCCGACACAATGGCCGTTGCGCGACTCGGCAGAGGGAGGAACGGAGCGGCTCTTCGAAGATCACCGCTTCAGTCATGCAGATGGCCGTGCGCGCTTCGTAGCAACCGTTGCACGCGCGCCCGTGAACGCGCCCGATGACGACTATCCGCTCGTGCTCAACACCGGGCGCGTGCGCGACCAATGGCACACGATGACGCGAACGGGCCGCTCCTCGAAACTCGCGGGCCATATCAGCGAATCGTTCATCGACATGCATCCGCAAGACGCGCTCGCATGCGGCGTGCGCGAAGGCGAACTCGCGCGCGTGTCGAGTCGCTGGGGCTCGATGATCGCGCGCGTGCAGCATGGCGGTGGCATGCCGCGCGGCAGCGTGTTCGTGCCGATCCACTGGAACGATCAGACCGCCTCCGACGCGCGCGTCGGTGCGGTGGTGAATCCCGTCGTCGATCCGGTTTCGGGTGAACCGGAGTTCAAGCACACGCCTGTCGCAATCGAGAAGTTTCACGTGACATGGCACGGCTTTTCGCTCTCTCGCGCCGCGCCGGACCTCGACATGGTCACGCACTGGACGCGCGTGCACGGCACAGGCTTCGTCCGTTACGAAATGGCGGGCCGTAATCGTTTCGATGCATCCCATGGCGATCATCACGATTGGGCGCGTGCGCTCTTTCATATCGACGATGAGCACGCTGACTGGATCGAATACGAGGACAAGAGCGCGGGCGTGTATCGCGCGGCGCATGTGGTCAATGAGCGTATCGAGAGTTGCGTGTTCATCTCCGAGCGGCCCAATCTGCCCGCGCGTGCGTGGCTCGCGACGCTGTTCGAAAAGGGACGCCTCGACGACGAGGACCGCGCGAGCCTCCTGCTCGGTCAGCCGATAGGCAAGGGCGAGGACACCGGGCCGACCGTGTGCTCGTGCTTCGGCGTCGGACGCAATACGATCTGCAACGCGATCCGCGACAAGGGATTGAAGACAGCCGCCGAAATCACCTCGTGCGTGAAGGCGGGCGGCAACTGCGGATCGTGCGTGCCGGAGTTGAAGAAGCTCATCGTTGAGACGGAAATGGCGCGTCTCTCCACTGTCTGATTCGTCCGTGGTCTAACGAACGAACGCGGGCGCATGTCGCCCGCGTTTCGCGTTTTCAAGCCTTCCGATTCCTGCGGAGATCTCCGGAAAAACCCTCGAAAACAGGGCGTTTCCGGGCTATTGGTATGCTCGAATGAGCGCTCGCCAACCAAACTCCTTACGATTTATTACGACGTGAAATGGTGTGTTGGATTGCCAACGCATTCGCCGGTTCATCTTCCGTACAGTCACCTCAAAACACAGGCACTAAACAAACGGATGCCTGAAAACAACACCAAAAGGTAATACGGGGATTGCGATGAAGAACGCAAAACTATTCGAACAAGCGGGAGGCCAGCGCGCCACGATCCGCTCATCCCAGGCCAGCATCGACCTGTTGCACGAACGACGACTTCTGATCGACGTGCGAGCCTCATTCCCAGTCTGATTCGTCAAGCCGCCCCAAAGGGGCGTCCTTTCTCAAACGCTCGCTGATCCATCGAAGCCAGATTCGATCAGACGTCGGAGATAGGAATACTAACGAAACGATATTTGCTGTATCCGCTACATACCGGCGTCGATGTAGCTGGAATTGACTGTGCGCCTACACTTGGAGACCTCACCATGCAACGCAAACTGATCGCAGCAGCCGCCGTCCTCTCGCTCGTTTCCGCCGCTGCCTTCGCAACGGGCACGAACTCCAGCTCGAGCTCGACCTCGGGCGGCACGACCAGCGCAGCCGTGTTCGGCTTCGGCTCGTTCACCGCAACCAACGCGGGCGCCGCCAACGGCCACGCTTCGTCGATCGCCGGCCAGGGCTACGGCGTGACGGGCAACGCGACCAACGCGACGACGAGCCACATCAACACGTCGTCGGTGGGCGGCAAGGGCTTCGGCGGCTCGACGGCGACGGGCGTCTCGGGCGCCGACGCTGCCGCGAATGCCTGGAGCAAGCTGGGCGGCGGCTGGCGCTAAGCACACGGCGACGGACGGCGAACTTCGCCGCAACGGGGTTCGCTTTCCCGCAACCGATGTGATCCCGGTTCGAACAACAAAAAACGAAATCCAATCTTACCGATTCGATAAGGAATGCAAATCATGAAACGCACTCTGATCGCTGCTGCACTGCTCTCGTTCGTCTCCGTCGCCGCGATGGCCACGACCACGAACTCCAGCTCGTCCTCGACCTCGGGCGGCACGACGTCCGCTTCGGTCTCGGGCTTCGGCCGCTTCACGGCGACGAACTCGGGCACGGCCAATGGCAATGCGCAATCGATCGCCGGCAACAAGTTCGGCGTGACGGGCAACGCCACCAACGCAACGACGAGCCACACGAATACGTCGACGGTGAGCGGCTTCGGCCACGGCAACGCACAAGCGGGCGGCACCTCGGGCGCGGACGCAGCGGCCAATGCATGGAGCAAGCTGGGCGGCGGCTGGCGCTAAGCTGGTCGGCGACTCAAGGCAGGGGCGGCGTCATGACGAGCGTGCGCTTGCGGGATACCGCCTTTGCCGAACTCATAAAAAAACTCTAAGTCGTCCGGGACCGTCATGCGCTGTGGCGTTCCCCTTTTCTTCCGGAGAACCAAAATGAACAAGACCACTCTGCAATTGGCATGCGCGGTGCTGTTTTGCGCCGCGCAACTCGCCCACGCCGACACCACCGCCAATTCCTCGTCGGGCTCGGTTTCGGGTTCGACGTCGACGGGCATCGGCCAGGGCGGCGGATCGAGCCTCAACAACATCGGCACGTCGGCGAATTCGACGGCCAACACCAGTTCCAATTCGTCGTCGGTCGGCGGCCTCGGCGTCGCGACGGCGAGCGGCGGCCGTTCGACCGCGCAGGGCGGCTCATCGAATGTGAACATCTCGCTGACGATGCCGCAACTGACGACATCCGGCACGGATGCAAGCGGCGCCGATGCGACCGGCAAGGCGGCCACGAGCGGCCCCGGCACGAGCGCCTTCGACACGCGCACGACGGTCGACTACAACCAGAGCTCGTACTCGGTCCGCACGACGCCGTCGATCGCCGCACCGTCGCTCACCACGACGCTCTCCGACACCTGCATGGGCTCGGCCAGCTTCGGCCTGTCGATCACCGGCTTCGGCGCGACCGGCGGCACGACGCTCGTCGATCAGGCTTGCGTACGCCGCCTCGATGCACGCGAATTCCGCGCGATGGGCCTGACCGATGTCGCGCTCGCGCTCCTCTGCCAGAGCGAAGCGAACCGCCGCGCCGTCGAGGCGACGGGTCATCTGTGCCCGGGCACGACCACGCCGCTCGCGAAATCGGGCGAGGACGCGGTGCTGTCGGATGACGAGAAGTATCGCGATCCGCTGGTGCGCGCGCGCCTCGGCCTGCCGGTGACCGCCGCCAACAATCCGGAAGTCAGCATGAAGACGCAGAACGAGGCCAAGCAGGCTCAGCCGGCGCCCGCGAAGCAGGTCGCGCAGCCGACGCCGGTCGCCGCTCGCGTGTACGATCAGGCTGATACGAATGGCGTCGAAGTGGCGAGCACGCCCATCGGCGAAAAGATCGAAGTCTCGCTGGTGAAGTGAGGAAGCAACAGGTCCAATGGCAGGGTGACGCCATGGAGCGAGAGAGACGCGCCTGAGCAATCGGGCCGTCTCTACCTTTGAAGGGTTGGCTTTTGAAAGACTGGTCCCGGAGAGTCAACCCTCGTTTTCCCGCTGAGGCATGCGATGAAGAGTCACAAGAAAATGGCGGCCATCGCGCTCGCGGCGAGTGCGACGGTCTCGATGATGCCGATGAGCGCGCGCGCCGATGCAAGCGCCGGCGTGATCTGGGCCGCGAACCCGGCCGGCGTGCAGTCGATGCCCGATGCGCAGGCGCTCGCGCTCTTGCCTTCGAGCGGCTACGTGCCCTTGCAGACGTCGGGCGGCAAGTGCCTGCTCGTCGCGCGGCGCGGAACGCAGATCGTCGCAGTGGAGTTGTCGCCGCTCGCGATCGGCGCGAAGGTGATCGGCTGGAAGCCGCAGCAGATCGACATGAGCACGGTCACGTCGAAGTGGGGCTACGTGCCGCCGCAATCGTCGATCGATACGAAGAGCTTCGGCAATCCCGTCACGAGCACGATATCGGAAGCGAACAAGACGGATACGTCGAAAGGCGGATCGTATGCGCGCGCGAGCAGTTGGGGCAATGGCAACGTCGAAGCGCATAGCAGCGCGATCGCGTCGGCAACGGGCGAGACCGAAGCCGCCGAATCGGTGACGGTGAACGGCAAGACGTATCGCAAGTACAGCCACTTCAGGCCGGCGACAGCCGAAGCGCCGATGGCCGCATCGGATGAATACTTCTGTCAGTGATGCACGCGCTTCATGTCGTGGCGGACTTCCGTTCCACGACCGGCGGCACGGGCAAGGCGACGTCTTCGACGGGTCGCGATTCAGTGCCGAAACGCGCGACCGAGAACGAGAACGTGTTGACGCCGTTCTCGCTCGTCGCCGACACGGTGCCGCGATGCATCTCGGCCACCGCCTTCACGATGGCAAGCCCGAGGCCGTGATTCTCGCGGCTATTCGTGCGCGAACTTTCCGCGCGATAGAAGCGGTCGAAGAGATGCGCCATCACATGCGGCTGGATCGATTCGCCGGGATTGGCCACGGCGATGCGAATGCGCCCATGTTCCCGCGTGATGGCCACGGAAATCGTCGCGCCGGGCGCGCAATGCTGAATTGCGTTCATCACGAGATTGGACAGCGCACGGCCGAATAGCGACGTATTGACGAACGCGCGCGCATCGCCGTTCGCGACGGCGCGCACTCGCGCTTCTTCCAGCGGAATCTCGAGAAACTCCAGTGTGCGATTGACCTCCGCCGCGAGCGACACTTCGACGAGTCCCGTCGCGCGTTCGCCCTGATCGGCGCGCGCGAGAAACAGCATGTCGTTGATGATCGCGCGCACGCGTTCGAACTCCTCGAGATTCGATTGCAGCGTGTGACGCAGCTCGTCGATCGAACGATCGCGCGTCAAGGCGACTTCCGTCTGACCGATGAGAATCGTGACCGGCGTGCGCAATTCGTGCGCGACATCGGCGTTGAAGGATTCGAGCCGGCCATATGCGTGATCGAGCCGTTCGAGCGCGCCATTGAAGGACTTCGCGAGATCTTCGAGTTCCATCGGCAGCGCGCGCGTGTTCAGGCGTTGCGATCGATTGGTCGGACTCAGCTTCGATGCATCGCGCGTGAGGCGCGTGAGCGGTGCGAGGCCGAGCCGCGCGACCGAATAACTCAGCAGCAGGACCGCGACCGTGGCGAGCGCCATCAGCGCGGCGAGCGCGAGACCGAACGCGCGCATCGTATGAACGTTCGGCGAGCAATCGATCGCGACGAAGAGCTGCAGCGGCGGACGATCCCCGTTGGGCGGAATCGTGAGCGTGGTCATCAGCATGTCGTAGGCGCGATCTTCCGGACGGAAGTGAACGTAACCGCCCATCACGCGCTTGACGACGCGGCCCGCGGGCGGCGAGCCGTATTCATAGCGCGGATCGTTGCTGGACACGGCAAAGAGCGTGGAGCCGTCGCGCGGGGTGATGTCGGCGAGCTTCTCCTTCGCGATCTTCCATTTCTCCGGCGTCGATACATGCGTGACGATGAGCCGCGCAATCTCCGCGCGATTGTCGAGCGAGTCGCGCAAATGCTGCTCCAGTTGCACGCGCAGCACGAGAAAGAGTCCCGAGCCGACGAGCGCAAACACGAACAGCGCGACGAGCGCGAACATGACGGCGAGCCGCCGCGAAATGGAGCGTTGCGTGCGCGGCTCGCGCGCGTCGCGTGCCTCGCGTGGCGTCGACGATATCCACTGCGTGTTCATGATGGTCTCGCGTCTTCCCTTGCTTCGCGCGTGTCGCGAACTTCGCGCACTTCGAGCACATAGCCCATGCCACGCACGGTATGAAGCAGTTTGGTGCGGAACGGTCCGTCCAGTTTCGCGCGCAGCCGCTTGATCGCCGTTTCGACGACGTTCGTGTGACTTTCGAAATCGACTTCCCAGACGAGCTCGGTGATCGCGGTCTTCGAGAGAATGTCGCCGTGACGGCGCGCGAGCACCGAGAGCAACTGAAATTCCTTCGCGGTGAGGTCGAGCCGCACGCCGTCGCGTGTTGCGCGGCGGCCGATCAGATCGACATACAGATCGCCGACCGATATCAATGTCGATTCCTGCGCGCGCGTGCGGCGGGCGAGCGCATGCAGACGCTCGACGAGTTCGAGAAACGAGAACGGCTTCGTGAGGTAATCGTCCGCGCCTTCGCGCAGGCCGCGCACACGATCGTTGATGTGATCGCGCGCGGTCAGCATGATGACCGGCGTCGACTTCTGGAGGCGCAGCGCCTTCAATACCGCGAAGCCGTCGCGTCTTGGCAGCATCACGTCGAGCACGATCACGTCGTAGTCGTATTCGATGGCGAGATGCGTGCCTTCCTCGCCGTCCATCGCGACATCGACGACCCAGCCTTGCTCGGTCAACCCCGAGCGCAGGTAATCCACCACTTTGTGTTCGTCTTCGACTATCAGGACTTTCATGCCTGGCACCTGTGCGCGTTCAGTGTGTGTTTACCGCATTGTTCAACTGCTAACTATACGAGCCTCGCGGGCATCGTGCTTACGTTTTCTTTCTACTCGCCCAAAGTAGTTGCGTTCGCAAGCTTCTGATCGTCGTTCGATGCAGTGTCCCATCCGCCGCCCAATGCCTTCACGAGCGCCACCGATACGGTGCGCTGCTGTCCGCGAATCTGCACGTCCTGTCGTTCGCTCGTGAGCAATTGCTGCTGTGCGGTGATGACGTCGAGATAGGCGACGAGCCCGCCCGAATAACGATCGTTCGCGAGCGACAGCAAGCGTTGCGCATCGACGACCGCGGCGTGCGACTGTTTCGCCGCGCCGTCCAGCACCGACAATCCGACGATGCCGTCCTGCACTTGCTGAAACGCGCCGAGCACCGTCTGCCGATAATTCGCGACGGCCGCGACATAGCCTTCGTTCGCGAAATCGACGGCTGCCGAGCGCCGTCCGCCATCGAAGATGACCTGGCTTGCCATCGTCCCGATGGTCCACAAAAGGCTCGGCGCGGAAATCAGACTTGAGAACGCCGTGCTTTCCCAGCCGACCGTGCCGTTCAACGTGAGGCTCGGAAAGAACGCCGCTTTCGCGACGCCGATCTGCGCATTGGCCGCGGCCATCGCACGCTCGGCGGATGCGACATCGGGCCGGCGTTGCAGTACATCGCTCGGCACGCCGAGTGGAATCGGCGGAAGCGGGCGTTCGTTCAATTCAGGCGCGATCGAGAATTGCGGCGCGGGCGTCCCGACGAGCGCGGCGATCGCATGTTCGAATTGCGCGCGCTGATTGAGCAGCAGTTGCGCCTGCACGCGCGTCTGATCGAGTTGCGCTTGCTGCTGCAATACATCGAGGCCTGACACCGCGCCGAGATCGTGTTGCGCCTGCACGTAATCGAGCGCTTTCTTTTGCAGCACGACAGAACGATTCAGCACGTCGATCTCCGCATCGAGCTCGCGCATCGAGAAGTAGTCGCTGGCGAGATCGGTGGTCAGCACGAGGCGCGCATTCGCGAGATCGTCGCGCGACTGATCCGCCGATGCATGCGCGGCCTCCACTTCGCGACGGATGCGGCCGAACAGATCGACGTCGTAGTTGACCGTCGGCGCGAGCTTCAGATCGCTTTGAACGGTAGCGTTGCTCGGCGTCGCGTAGTTGGTGACGGGCCGGTTCTTCGAAATGCGCGAGCGCGACGCGTTTGCACCGAGATCGACTTCAGGCAGCGTCAGCGCGGATGTTTGCGCGAGCGTCGCGCGAGCCTGTGCGTAGTGCGCGCTCGCCGCGGCGAGCGTCTGATTCTGTGCGAGCGCCAGCGTTTCGAGACCGTTCAACGTCACATCGCCGAAGCCTTGCCACCAGTCGAGCGCGAGCGGCGCATGCGACGGCTCGCCCACGCGCCAGTACGAATCCGTCTTCCACGTAGGCGGCGTTGCGGCGACGGGCCGATGATAGTCGGGCCCGACCGTACACGCGGCAAGCAGCGAGACGAGCGTGATGCCAAGCGCGGTCTTCATGATGCGGCCTTGCTGCCCGACGCGGGCTGTCGTTGCGTTTGCTGCGGCGCGATCACGACGTGATCGCCATCGGCGATCGAATCGCTCGGGTTGATGATGACCTTGTCGGTCGCGTCGATTCCGCTCTCGATTTCGAGCGATTGTCCGAGATCCTGCGCGATCACGATCTTGCGCAGGCTCACATGACCGTTGCCATCGACGACCGCGAGACGTGGACCTTCGGAACGGAAGAGCAGCGCGTTGCCTGGCACGAGCAGACGCGCGTGCGCGGTCGCGGGCACGGCGACCTGCACATACGCGCCGGGCCGTAGCCGCCCATCGGGATTCGGCAGCGTCACTTCGACTTGCAACGAGCGCGTGGGCACGTCGATCGCGCCGGAGATGTGCGTGATCTTGCCGTGGAACTGTTCGCCGGGCAGCTCCGCCTGCGTGACCGTCACGTCCTGTCCGACCGATACGTTCTGCGCGTAAGCCTGCGGCAACTGCACGAACACGCGCAACGGGTCCGACTGGGCGAGCGCGAAGAGCGCGCGGCTCGTGCCGCTGCCCGCATCGATCAGATCGCCGACATCCACATTGCGCTGCGTGACGACGCCCGCAAAAGGCGCGACGATGCGCTTGAACGATTCGAGCTGACGCAGACGCTTCACGTTGGCATCGGCGGCCGCGAGATTCGCGACGTCCTGGTTGTACGTGCTCTGACGCTCGTCGAGTTCCTGTTGCGACACGGCATCGCGCTGACGCAATTGCTGCCAGCGTTCGAGCGAGCTCTTCGCGAGTCCGAGGCTCGATGCCGTCTGATCGCGTTGCGCGACCGCTTGCGCAAGCTCCTGATCGATCTCGGGCGTGTCGAGATCGGCGAGCAACTGGCCTTGCTTCACGCGCGATCCGATATCGACGTACCAGTGCAGCAGATAACCCGTCGCACGCGCATAGATCGGCGATTCGACGAAGCCGCGCAAGGTCCCCGGCAACGTCGTTTCGCCGCCGCCATCGGTCTCTTTAGGCATGACGACGTTCACGTATTGCTGCGCGTTCTGCTGCGTGCGCGCGGCGATGGAATGGCCATGCAGCACATCGGTGACGACCGTGCGCGCCGCGCCTATCGCGAGCAACGCGAGCACGATCACGAGCGCGATCTTCGCGCGTTTCCATTCGACGTTGCGCGGCGGCAGCGCGGGCCCTTCGTTCGGGTCGCGAGCGGGAATCGCAAGCGATGCGTGGTTCTTTTCAGTCATGTTCGTCGGGATGCTTTGATGTCAGTGTTGGCCGCTGCCGTCTTCATGTTGCGTGTTACCTCTTCGCGCGGCGCGCCGTGCAAGACGTGCGTGAATGCCTGCGAAGACGAGCGGCACGAAAAAGAGCGTGGAAACCGTTGCGAACAGCAGGCCACCGATCACCGCGCGGCCGAGCGGCGCGTTTTGCTCGGCGCCTTCGCCGAGGCCGAGCGCCATCGGAATCATGCCGATGATCATCGCGAACGCGGTCATCAACACGGGGCGTATGCGGCTCGCGCCCGCCTCGAGCGCGGCGGTGAGCGGCGGCATGCCCGCGTTCAGACGCTGTCGCGCGAACGAGACCATCAGGATGCTGTTCGCGGTGGCGACGCCCATCGTCATGATCGCGCCGGTCAGCGCGGGCACGCTCAGGTGCGTGCCGGTGAGAAAGAGCATCCAGATGATGCCCGCGAGCGCGGCGGGCAATGCGCTTACGATGATGAGCGGATCGATCCACGACTGGAAGTTCACGACGATCAGCAGATACACGAGCACGATCGCCATCGCGACGCCCAATCCGAGGCCGACGAACGACGTCCGCATCGTCTCGACCTGACCGCGCACGACGATCTGGCTGCCGCGCGGAAGCGTCTTCTGCGCTTCATCGACGAGTTGATTAACCTGGCGCGCGACGCTGCCGAGATCGCGGCCTTCGACGCTCACGAAGAGATCGATCACGGGCCGGATGTTGTAGTGCGTGACCACCGCGAACTGATTCTTCGGCGAGAGGCGCACGAGGTTGCCGAGCAGTTGCGTGGGACCGTTGAGCGATGCGGACACGGGCGTTCGCAGCAGTTCGTCGATCGATGAAATCTGATACTGCGGCGTCTGCACCGCGAGGTTGTATTCGACGCCGTTGCGCGGGTTGAACCAGAATCCCGGCGCGGTTTGCGAGCTTCCCGAAAGCGAAACCAGCACGTTCTGCGCGACGTTGCTTGCGGACAGATTGAGTTGCTGCAGGCGCGTGCGATCCATCTGCAAATCGATGGCCGGTTCGTCTAGCTTCTGCTGGATGTGCGTATCGACATTGCCGGGAATCATGCGGATCTGCTTCATCAGCTTGCTCGCGACTTCGAAATTCGCCTGGCCGTTCTGTCCTTGAATCTGCACGTCGATGGCGGCGGGCAAGCCGAAGTTGAGAATCTGCGTGACGATGTCCGCAGGTTGAAAGAAGAATTCGACGCCGGGAAAGCGGCGCGGCAGGAGCGCACGCAATTCGTCGATGTACTTTTGCGTCGGCGAATGATCCGCGTTGAGCGCGACCTGAATTTCGCCGTCGAGCGTGCCGATCGTTCCGGCATTGCTGTACGACAGGTTGATGCCGCTATAAGGCAGACCGAGGTTATCCAGTATCGTCGCGAGTTCGTCTTGCGGCACGATCTGGCGCACGACCTTTTCGACTTCATCCGCGAGTCGCGCGGTCTCCTCGATGCGCGTGCCGGTCGGCGCGCGCATGTGCAGGCGAATATCGCCCGCATCGACGCTCGGGAAGAAGTCTTCGCCGAGCACGAACACGAGGCCCGCCGACAACAGGCAGAAGCCGAGAAAGAGCGTCGCGAACAGACGCCGCTTCACGAGCAGGCTCGACAGAATCACGATATACGCGCCGCGCATGCGCTCGAAGCCGCGATCGAAGCGCTGATGCAGACGCACGAAGAGATTCGGCTTTGCCTTCCCATCGGGTGCGTGCGCGTGGCCCATCAACAGCATCGCGAGCGTCGGCACGAGCGTGCGCGAAAGGATGTACGACGCGAGCATTGCGAACACGACGGCTTCCGCAAGCGGCACGAACAGGAACTTGGCGACGCCGGTGAGAAAGAACATCGGCACGAACACGATGCAGATGCACAGCGTCGAGACGAGCGCGGGCACCGCGATTTCACCTGCGCCTTCGAGGATCGCGTCGTGCAGATTCGTGCCCATGTGCAGATGACGCTCGATGTTCTCGATCGTGACGGTGGCATCGTCGACGAGAATGCCGACTGCGAGCGCGAGGCCGCCGAGCGTCATGATGTTGATCGTCTGCCCGAGCGCATGCAGCACGATCAGCGACGAGAGAATCGAGAGCGGTATCGAGATCGCGATGATGCAGGTGCTGCGCCAGTTGCCGAGAAAGAGCAGGATCATCGCGGCGGTGAGCGCGGCGGCGATGAGCGCTTCGCGCACGACGCCTTGCACGGCGGCCTTCACGAACACCGACTGATCGAAGAGCGCGCTGATCTTCAGATCGGAAGGCAGCGACGCCCGCGCTTGCGGCAAGAGATCATGCAACGTATTGACGATGGACAGCGTCGACGCGTTGCCGTTCTTCAGCACCGAGATCAACACGCCGCGATGCCCGTCCTGACGCACGATGTTGGTCTGCGGCGAGAAGCCGTCGCGGACGTGCGCGACTTCGCGCAGATAGGTCGTCGCGCCGTTGATCGTGCGAACCGGAATGTCGTTCAGGCCCGCGACGGTCGCGGGCGAACCGTTCATGTCGACCGTATATTCGCGCGGGCCGATCTTTGCGGTGCCGGTCGGAAGGATCAGGTTTTGCGCGTTGACGGCCTGGACGACATCGGTCGGCGTGAGTCCTTTCGCGAGCAGCGCGCGCGTGTCGAGATCGACGGAGATGAGGCGCGTCTTGCCGCCATACGGATAAGGCACGGCCGCGCCCGGAATCGTCACGAGTTGAGGGCGCAAGAAATTGAGCGCGGTATCGTTCAGGTCCTGCTCGGATTGCTTCGGACTCGAAAGCCCGAGCTGAATCACCGGAATGCTCGACGCCGAATAGCTGATGACGAGGGGCGGCGTCGCGCCCGGCGGCATCTGCTTCACTTGCGCCTGTTCGACGGCCACTGTTTGCGCGATCGCGGTCTGGATGTTCGCGGTGGGCTGCAGAAAGAGCTTGATGATCGCGATGCCTTGCAGCGATTGCGACTCGATGTGCTCGATATTGTTCACCGTGGTCGTGAGGCTGCGCTCGTTGACCGACGTGATGCGATTGGCCATGTCCTGCGCGGAAAGGCCTGTGTAATTCCAGATGATGCTGACAACCGGAATGTCGATTTCGGGAAGCACGTCCACAGGCGTCGTCATGAGGACGAACGGCGTCGCCAGCAGGATCATGATGGCCATCACGATGAACGTGTATGGCCGCTTAAGCGCAACGTTGACTATCCACATTGAGTCGTTCGGAAGAAGCTGGGAGAGGGCGCTGCGAATGAGGCGAATGCAACGCGCGGGACGCAATGACGGAGCGGGGCGTGCGGTTCGCCATCAGTGTCGTTATGGTAGTGGCCGGGTGCCAACGACAATATGACGTGAATATGGCGCCGATGTCAGATAAGGCGGTTTGAAAGCAAGCTTGCGAAAGCCCATGGTAGGGCGGAGCATTCGCATCGGACAGCGGGGAATAGCGAAGCGCGAGCGCGGGTTACGCGCTTCGAAGGGACGCGAGCGAGACGGCGCGGAAGGCCGCGCGTGTCTCGTTCGATGAGCGTGCGTTACTGCGGGGTTTGACCGAGCGGCGTCGTCGACATCGTGCGTCCCGAAGACGACGAACCGTCGCTGGACGAACCATATGCGCTTTGCGCGCTGACCTTGGCTTCGGCTGCCTGGATGTCGTTCGGATAGAACGCATCGCGCTCGGACGGGTTATAGCCGGCTTGTTCGACGCGTTGCAGATCCGCTTTCACCTGCGCGCGCGTGAGACCTTCGGATTGTGCGAGCGCGGCGAGCGGCGCGGCAGCAAGGGCGATTACAGCGATGCGTGTGACTAGTTTCATGGCGCACTCCTCATGCGGGTAAAAATGAACGGGACGTGCGGTTGCGCGATATGCAGCGTCGGCACGCTCGCTACAGCCACCACTGAATTCTATTTGTCGTACCGTGACGAGATGCTGGCGATGAGATGACGCTTTGGTCAGATTGGGGCTGTCTGTGAATGCGCGCAGCCGGTGATAGACTCGCCCGCGAGACGCGCCTTGTAAGCTACCTGAACAACATCGTTCGCGGATGTTGTCCCCGATATCCCATCAGGACTCGATAAATTGCCGTTCAATCTGCCGACCACGGCCACCGCGCCGTTTTGCCCATCGGAAGTCAAAGGCTCCATCGCCGTTTCGCCGGGCGCGCCGCTATGGAAGAAGCTTCTGCAATTCGCGGGGCCGGGCTTGCTCATTTCCATCGGCTATATGGACCCGGGCAACTGGGCGACGGATATCGAAGCCGGCTCACGCTACGGCTATAGCCTGCTCTTTGTCGTCGTGTTGTCGAGTCTTGCGGCGATGGTGCTGCAATGTCTTTCGATGCGCCTTGGCATCGTCACGGGAAAGGATCTCGCGCAGCTATCGCGTGAGCGTTACGCGAAACCGGTCGCGAGCGTGCAATGGATGCTCGCGGAGTTATCGATCATCGCGTGCGATCTCGCGGAAGTGCTCGGCGGCGCGCTCGCGTTTCATTTGCTGTTCGGCGTTTCGCTGATGTGGGGCGTGGTGCTCACCGCATTCGATACGCTCATCGTGCTGGGCCTGAAAGGCAAGAACTTTCGCGACCTCGAAGCCATCATGCTCGGGCTCATCGCGACGATCGGCGTCGGTTATATCGTCGAGCTCGTGCTCGTCAAACCGCATTGGCCTTCGGTTGCTGCCGGGCTCGTGCCATCGATTCACGCGTTGAGCGATCGCGAGCCGCTTTATCTCGCGATAGGCATTCTCGGCGCGACCGTGATGCCGCATAACCTGTATCTGCATTCCTCGATCGTGCAGACGCGCGTGGTGAATCGCGATGCGAAGAGCCTTGCATCGGCGATCAATCTCTCGCGGCTCGATACGATCGTGTCGCTCGTTCTCGCGCTGCTGATCAATGCGGCGATCCTGATTCTCGCGGCATCGGCATTTCACGCGACGGGACACACGCAAGTGACCGAGATCGAAGATGCGTACAAGCTGCTTGCGCCTATCGTGGGAACCGGGCTTGCGGCGATTCTCTTCGCGGTGACGCTCTTTGCATCGGGCCAGAGTTCGACGTTCACCGGGACCATTGCAGGGCAGGTCATCATGGAAGGGTTCCTGCAACTGAAAATCCCGTGCTATCAGCGCCGATTCATCACGCGGGCGCTTGCGCTCGTGCCAGCGTTGATCGGCGTGTACGTGATGGGCAACGGCGCGGTCGGCAAGCTGCTGGTCGCGAGTCAGGTCGTGCTGAGCCTGCAACTGCCGTTCGCGCTTTATCCGCTGATCCGGATGACGAGCGATCGCGGCCTCATGGGAGCGTTCTCGAACAAACCGTTCATGAAGCTCGTCGCGTGGGCGCTGTTCGTGGTCATCAGCGCGGCGAACGTCTGGCTCGTGGTGCAGACGGTCGCGGAGTGGCTCGGCTGAAATGAAAAGCGCCATGCACGATTCGATGTGCATGGCGCTTCGTCAAGCCGCGAGCGTTGTCTACTTCACTACCGCCGCCGGCGCATCCGACTTGACCGAGACCGGCGCGGGAAGCGCCGCTTCGACAGGCCGCGTTTCATCGACCGTGGTTCTGCCGCCATCGCGGAAGAACGCCTGTTCCGCGGCCTTGTTCAGCACGAGAATACTGATCCGCCGATTCGTCGGCTCGTCGACGACATCCTTGTTGAGCGGCAGCACGTCGGACAGTCCGCGCACTTGCAGCACCTTGCTTTCCTTCATGCCGCCCGCGACGAGCGCGCGCCGCGCGGCATTCGCCCGCTCGCTCGAAAGCTCCCAGTTCGAATAGCCCGCCTGACCGCCGGAATAGGGCACTGCATCCGTATGCCCCGCGATCGACACGCGGTTATCGACATCGTTCAGCGATGCGCCGATGTTCGTCAGAATCGTCGTCACATAGCTTTCGAGTCTCGAACTGCCCGATGCGAACATCGGCCGCTTGAGCGAATCGACGATCTCGATACGCAAGCCTTCACTCGTGATCGCGATGCGAATCTGGTCCTTATACGCGCGCAGCGCAGGCGTCTGCTCGATGAGCGCCATCAGCTTCTGCTTGAGCTGCTGCAGCTTGCGCAAGTCGTCCATCGCAACGGCAGCGCGCGCGATCGATTGCGGCACCGGTTGCGTCTGGGTCTTGTTGCCTTCACCCGGACGCGTGCTCGACAGATCCCTGCCGCCGCCCGCGATGACGCTCGTATGCGCCGACGCGCCGCCATCGTTGCCGAACAATGCGGAAAGCGGCGTATTGAAGTATTGCTCGATGCCTTCCTTGTCGTACTTCGATGTCGATCCGAGCAGCCACATCAACAGAAAGAACGCCATCATCGCGGTGACGAAGTCGGCGTAGGCGATCTTCCATGCGCCGCCATGATGGCCGTGTCCGTGCGCCTTCTTCTTGCGCTTGACGACGACAGTCGGCGCAAGCACGGACTGCAGCGGATCGCGTGACGGTTTCTCAGCCATGTGCGTTGGTCCTTTGCGTACCCGATGTCATCACGAAGCCGCCTTCGGCATCTTGGTGGCACGAACCGCGTCGTCGAGTTCCTTGAAGCTCGGACGATCGGCGGTGAAGAGCACCTTGCGGCCGAACTCGACCGCGATCGTCGGCGCATAACCGTTCATCGATGCGAGCAGCACGGACTTCACGCACTGGAACGGCTTCGCTTCGGCCGCGCCCTTCGCGTTGAGCAGGTCCGCGAGCGGGCCGATGAAGCCGTACGCCAGCAGAATGCCGAGGAACGTGCCGACGAGCGCACCCGCGATCATCTCGCCGAGCACGGCGGGCGCGGCGCCGACCGAGCCCATCGTGTGCACGACGCCCATCACCGCGGCGACGATACCGAATGCAGGCAGGCCATCGGCCATTTTCTGAATGGCGTTCGCGGCGATCGAGCTTTCGGTGTGGTGCGTGTCGAGCTCTTCGTCCATCAGATCCTGCATTTCGAGCGCGTTGACATTGCCCGCAGACATCATGCGCAGATAGTCGACGATGAAGTCGAGCAGATGATGATCGGCCATGACGTGCTCGTACTTCTGAAAGACCGGGCTGGACTCGGGCGCATCGACATCGGCTTCGAGCGCCATCATGCCTTCCTTGCGCGCCTTCTGAAGCAGTTCGTAGAGCAATGCGATCAGCGCGAGATATTTCTCTTTCGTGTAGCCGCCGCCCTTGAACGCCTTCGGAATCGATTGCAACGTTTTCTTGAGCGTCGCGGTCGGATTCGACACGACGAACGCGCCGATCGCCGCGCCGAAAATACACAGCAGCTCGAACGGTTGCACGAGGGCCGCGAGGTGGCCGCCGACGCCGACGAAGCTTCCGATCACCGAGCCGATGACCAACAACCATCCGATGATGACAAACATGATTTCTCCGCAAAAGTCCGGGCGCCGCGGGCCGTGCGTGCTCGGGATTGAGACGCGCACGGCTCGCGACGCATTGTTCGCTTGTTGTTGGACTTATCGGCGCGAAAGTGCCGGAGATTTAGGGTGTCGCGCGCAAGTTTTTCTTCGCAAATGTTTGCGGCGTAAATGTTACGTTCGTGGCGCCGCTTACTTCGCAGGTAATGGATCGCGTGATCATGTTTCGTCTAACATCGGTTGCATGAACTCGACCCTCGTACATCCAGCCGTTCGATCGGACGTCGGCGCGCTATTGCGCGAATGGCGTCAGCGCAGGCGCATGAGCCAGCTCGATCTCGCAGGCGTTGCGGACGTGTCCACGCGTCACCTGAGCTTCGTCGAATCGGGCCGCTCGCTGCCGAGCCGGGACATGCTGATGCGCCTCGCCGAGCAACTGGACGTGCCGCTGCGCGAGCGCAACACGCTGCTCGTCGCGGCCGGTTATGCGCCGCTTTATCGCGAGCGCGCGCTGGCCGATCCGCAACTTTCCGCTGCCAGGCGTGCTGTCGATCTCGTGCTCAAAGGGCATGAGCCGTATCCCGCGCTCGCGGTCGATCGTCACTGGACGATGATCGCGGCCAACGCGGCTTTCGCGCCGCTCGTCGCATCGGCGGATGCGCAATTGCTCGTGCCGCCCGTCAACGTGCTGCGGCTGTCGATGCATCCGCAAGGTCTCGCCGATGCCATCGACAACTGGCACGAGTGGCGCGCGCATCTGCTCGCGCGCCTGCGCCGGCAAATCGACGTGTCCGGCGATGCGACGCTCGTCGCGCTCTTGGCCGAACTGGAGGCGTATCCCGCGCCGCGTCACGCGACCCACGAGCCGCGCGGCGAGACCGATCCCGTCGTCGTGCCCTTGCGTTTGCGCACGCAGCACGGCGTGCTGTCGTTCTTGAGCACGACGACGGTTTTCGGCACGCCCGTCGACATCACGTTGTCGGAGCTTGCGATCGAAGCCTTCTTTCCCGCCGACGATTCGACCGCCGCCATCCTTCGCGAACTCGCCGACGCAAGACGTTGAGCTTGCGTCGCGCCGCGCATGCTTACAGAATTGAACCTAGTCGACATGCGCGGATCAATGAGAAAGCAGGCTGCGCGCCGCTTGGCGCGCAGCCTGTGTCAGCTTTTGTCCAACCAACGCGGAAGGCAGCGATGATTCAAACATTCGAACAAGTGATCGGCGGGCAAACGATGCAGTTTTGCGCCAGCATCGCGGAGGGCGGCGGGCCGCTGCGCGTCATCATCAGCCGTGCGGATTCGGCGGAATCGCTCGTGATCGTCGAAGCGGACGGCATCATCGGCGCGATCAAGGCCGAAGTGGAAGCGCCCGATACGCTCGTCGCCGATGCCGTTCGCAAGGCGCAGCAGGAAGCGCTCATCGAGCGTGCGCTGGAAACCGGCGCGGTGCAGACCACTAGCCTGTAACGCTCTTCGTCCACGAGCATCAGTAAGAATGCCCGCGCCGCTTTCAAGGCCGCGCGGGCATTGCTTTATGCGCGCGATGGCCGCCCGGCGTTCTACATGCGCGGTTCGCCGTTTTTCGGATCGGCGGGCACCATCGGCGTCGCGGAATCCGGGCCGTCAGGCATGTCCGGATCTTCGGGGTTCGGCGCGGCGTCGGGATCGAGCAGCTTGTCCGGGTCCGGTTCGAGCGGCTCCTCGGGGGAGCGGGGCATTGTCGACATGGTGTTGTCCTCAAAAGATTCGCGGCTTTACCTGGGCGTTGCAACGGCCGTTCCCGACGTCCGTCTCTAAGTAACACGTTCTTCGGCGTTCGCGCTCGCCGGATTGTTCACATGACGCGCGATCAACGCGGCGCACAACAGAAGCGCGACGGAGATCGCCGCCGACCAGCGCACCGCATCGACGATCTGGTGCGCGCTCGCCGCGCCGTCGCCATGAGCCGCGAGCGCGCCGAACGCCGCGACGCCGATCGCGCCCGCCGCCTGCCGCGCCGTGTTGAGCACCGCCGACGCCGTGCCCGCACGCGGCTGGCCGACGGTGCCGAGCAGCGCGGTCGTCATCGCCGGGACCGCGAGTCCCATCCCCGATGGAATCAGCAGGAACGGCACGAGCAGCGCGGCCGTGGGCGTCGTCGCATCGACGAAGGCGAGCGCGGCGAAACCGGCGGCGTCGAGCAGCGCGCCGAAGATCATCGGGCCGCGCGAGCCGAAGCGCGCGACGACAGGGCCGCTCGCCAGGTTCGAGATCAGGAATCCGCCCGTCAGCGGCAGGAACGCGAGGCCGGTCTGCAAGGGCGTGTGACCGAGCACGCGCTGCAAATACAGGCTCAGCACGAAGACCATTCCATAGTAGGTGAGATTCACGCCGATACCGAAGGCCACGGCCGCGCTGAACGTGCGCTCGGCGAAGAGCGACAGCGGCAGCATCGGCGTGCGGCTTTCGCGCTCGATCGCGATGAACGCGCCGCCCGCCGCCAGCGCGAGCAGCAAAGCGCCGATGACGAGCGGATGCATCGGTCCGAGCGGGCGCAGTTCGATCACCGCGCCGACGAACGAGGCGAGCGCGACGATCGCCAGCGCCTGGCCGGGCAGGTCGATGCCGCGCGCATGACCGGCATCTTTGGGTCGCGCGTTTTCTATCCACGCGAGCGTCGCGACGATGCCCGCCGCGCAGATCGGCAGATTGACCCAGAAAATGCTGCGCCAGCCGAACGCCGCGATCAGCACGCCGCCGACGATCGGCCCCGCCGCGATCGACACCGCGCCCGCCGCCGTCCACAAGCCGACGGCTCGCGCGCGCAGACGCCGGTCGTGGCCGCACGCCGCGTTCAGCAGCGCGAGCGAGTTCGGCAGCATCGCCGCCGCGCCGACGCCCTGCAAGGCGCGCGCGGCGATGAGTTGCGTCGCGTCGCCGGAAAAGGCGCACGCGAGCGACGCCAGCGCGAAAAGCGCAAGTCCGCCGACGAACATGCGCCGCGCGCCGAAGCGGTCGCCGAGCGAACCGGCCGAGAGCATGAGCGCGGCGAAGGCGAGCGCGTAGCTGTCGATGGTCCATTGCAGGCTCGCGACGCTCGCACCCAGATCGTGGCCGATGCGCGCGAGCGCGACATTCACGATCGAGACATCGAGTTGCGAGACGACGAAGCCGACGCTGGTCGCGGTCACGGTGAGCGTCTGCCGTGCGGACAGACGCGTTTCGGATGAAGAAAGATTCGAGTTCATGCCGGCCATCGTAGGCGCGCGGCGCGGCCGATGTTTCGGCGTGGGCCGAAACGTGAAAGCGCAATGAAAAATGGCGCACCGCGTGAACGGTGCGCCACTTCGCGTGTGGAACGCTAACGCCGGATCAGCGCGCCTGCTTGATGAACAACGTCGTCAGCGCGCCGACCGCGCACAGTGCGCCGACGTAGATCGCGGGCGCCATCGGGCTCGATTTCATCATCAGCGAGACGACGATCGGCGTGAGTCCGCCGAACACCGCATACGCGACGTTGTACGAAAACGAGATGCCGGAGAAACGCACGGCCGCGGGGAACGACTTGACCATCACGAACGGAATCGCGCCGATCACGCCGACGAAAAAGCCCGCGAGCGCGTACCACGGCAAAAGCGCGGAGGCATCGGCCGCGACCTGCTGGAACATCATCCAGTACGTGACGGCGAGCGCCACGCCGCCGACGAAGATCGTCTTGCCCGCGCCGATGCGGCCCGCGATCGCGCCCGCCAGCACGCAGCCGATCGTGAGACACAGCGTCGCCGCGCAGTTCGCGACGAGCACCGTCGCCGGCGCGATGTGGAACTGCTTCTGCAGCAGCGTCGGCGTCATCAGGATCACGACGACGATCGCGGCGGAAAGCATCCACGTCAGCAGCATCGACACGATGACGGCGCGGCCGTGATCGCGCAGCACGGCCTTGAGCGGAAGTTCCGCGGCGAGCGACTTGCGCTTCTGCAACTCGGCGAACACCGGCGTTTCATGCAGCCAGCGACGCAGATACACCGAGCACAGACCGAAGATGCCGCCGAGCAGGAACGGCAGGCGCCACGCGAAATCGGCGACTTCGGCCGGCGCGAACGCCTTGTTGATGCCCGTGGCGATCAGCGAGCCGAGCAGAATGCCCGCCGTCAGGCCGGCCGTGAGCGTGCCGCACGCATAGCCGATATGACGCCCCGGCACATGCTCCGACACGAACACCCACGCGCCCGGCACTTCGCCGCCGACCGCCGCGCCCTGCATCACGCGGAACACGAGCAGCAGGACGGGCGCCATCAGGCCGATCGACGCGTACGTGGGCAGGAGGCCCATCAGGAGCGTCGGCACGGACATCAGCAGCACGGAAAGCGTGAACATGCGCTTGCGTCCGAGCAGATCGCCGAAGTGCGCCATGATGATCCCGCCGAGCGGGCGCGCGAGATAACCCGCCGCGAAGATGCCGAAAGTCTGCAATTGACGCAGCCAGTCAGGAATCGACGGCGGAAAGAACAATTGGCCGATGACCGGCGCGAAGAACACGAAGATGATGAAGTCGTAGAACTCGAGCGCGCCGCCGAGCGCGGCGAGCGTGAGCGTCTTGTAATCGCCGCGCGTGAGCGCACGGCCGGCCGCGCGCGGGGCGTCGGACAGAGGTGTTGCCTGCATCGGAAAAGAACCCGTAAGTGGAAAAGCCACGCATGACGCGCGGTAGAACGAGGCTTTGCCCTGCGGGAGTGACTAAACGCGCCGGGTGGACGCGAAGCGAAGGCCCGGGCGCGGAACGCGAACGATCCGGGCCGGAAGCCAGCGGGCGCGGATTCGAAAGCCGCTGCCCGTCATCCGCGCTGCGCGATGCGACGGACAGTCGCGGCGCAGCTTGCTACGCGACGTCTCGGTAAAACGGCGGAAGCGGGAACTTTTGAGCCAAACACGGCATGTTACAGGATGAAAGCGCTCGCAAAAGCGAAAACCCGTTCTAATTTCGAGATGGTTGCGCGCATCAGACGCCGCCCGTTCCGGGCGCTAGGCAGTCACATGCGTTGACAATTCGGATGAGTCCGATGGGAAAGGGTCGCATCGCTGCCCAGAATTCGCAGCTTGTAAATCCCCGTCTCATCCCGCGACGAGACGCCCGGCGGGCGCCGCAAAACGGCCTCCGCTTCATGTCCCTTGGACTCATCAGGTAAGACACTATGCGCGTCGCCGTTTTGCAAACCGACCCCAGTTATCGAAATCTCATCAGCGATGTCGTCAAACGACTCGGCCACACTTGCGTGACTTTCGGCGATGGCCTCGTGCTGTCGAAGGCGCTGTCCCGCTCCACGGTCGATCTGCTGATTCTCGACTGGAATTCCACGGGCCTCTGCGGCCTCGATCTGCTGAAATCCGTGCGCTCGAGCTTCGGCGAACGCGTGCCGGTCATGTTCGCGACGCCGGACGGCGCCGAACACAACGTTGTCTGCGCGCTCACCGCCGGCGCGGACGATTTCGTCGTGTATCCGATCCGCCCGGGCGAGTTCGGCGCGCGCGTCGAAGCGCTCTTGCGCCGCGCGTATCCCGCGACGTCGAGCGCATGCCTCGAAGTCGGGCCGTATCGTTTCGACGCACGCCAGCAAACCGTCACCGTGCGCGGCAAGCCGGTGCAGTTGAGCGGCACGCAATTCCGTCTCGCGCAGCTTTTCTTCTCGAACATCGGCCGCGTGCTGTCGCGCGATCATATTTTCGCGATGGTCTGGGGACGCGAGTTCCGCGAAACGACCCGCACGATCGACAGCCACGTTTCGCGCCTGCGTCTCGCGCTGGAAATCGAGCCGGTCAACAACTTCCGCCTGCAGCCGGTGTACAAGAGCGGTTACCGTCTGCTACATCTCTACGATGAAGGCGCGGATTCGGATGGCGGTCTCACCGATCCCGCGCCTGCGCAGATCGCGGCCTGAAGCCCATCAAAAAGCAAATGCCGCCGGTTGACAAACCGGCGGCATTTTTCATTTCGCGCGCGTCTTAAAGCGCCGGCAATGCGGGGCGCGTCTCGATGCTCCGGCGAATCAGCGTTTCGACTTCCTTGCGCTCATCGCCGGCGAGCGGCAGGCGCGGCGGACGCACCGGCTCCGTGCCCAGACCGACGATCGCCTCGGCGAGCTTGATGTTCTGCACGAGCTTGTGCGACACGTCGAGCGCGAGCAGCGGCGCGAACCAGCGATAGATCGCGCGCGCTTCCTCGACACGCCCCGCGCGAATCAGCTTGCTGATCGCGACCGTTTCGCGCGGGAACGCGCACACGAGACCCGCGACCCAGCCGTGCGCGCCCATCAGCATCGCTTCCATCGCGAGATTGTCGACGCCGCAAAAAATCGCATAGCGGTCGCCTGTTTCGTTGATGAGATCGGTGATGCGGCGCACGTCGCCGCTCGATTCCTTGATCGCCGCGAACTTCTTGTCTTCGGCAAGTTCGGCGAACATCTTCGGCGTGACATCGACGCCATAAGCGAGCGGATTGTTGTAGACCATCAGCGGCAGCGGACTGGCATCGGCGACCGTGCGGAAATGATTGAGCGTCTCGCGCCGGTCCGACAGATAACGCAAACCCGGCAGCACCATATAGCCCGCCGCACCGTGGCGCGCGGCGCGCTCGGCCTGGCGGCAGCCGTCGAACGTGCTGTTCTCGGCGATCGTCAGGAGCACCGGCACGCGGCCGCGTGCGGCGTCCACGGCGATGTCGAGCACGTCGAGCTTTTCGTCCAGCGATAACGTCGATGCTTCGCCGAGCGAGCCGCACACGATGATGCCGTCCACGCCCGCTTCGATCTGCGCGTCGATGTTCTTCGCGGTCCACGCACGGTCTATGCTGAAATCGGCGTTGAACTTGGTGGTCACGGCGGGCATCACGCCTTCCCAGATATGCGTCACGGCGGCTCTCCGAAATTGATTGGACGGTACGCAGTGTAAGCACCGAAAAATCAGGCGTCTTGCGTGATTCGCGCGCGCCGCGTGCCGATTTCGGCATAGCCGTTTCGCACCGCGAAAAGCCCCACCGGACGATCTTCGATTATGCCGATTTCGTCATCCAAACCGTCCAGCCGCGTCAAGACGCCCGGCGTACGCGTTTCTACGATAGCGGCATGAAAACCATCGACATCATCGACTCGCATACGGGCGGCGAACCGACGCGCCTCGTGATCGCGGGCGGCCCCGATCTGGGCAACGGCACACTCGTGGAACGGCTCGACGCGTTTCGCACGCGCTTCGATGACTGGCGCCGCGCCATCGTCACGGAGCCACGCGGCTCGGACGTGATGGTCGGCGCGTTGCTCTGCGAACCGGACGATCCCGCTGCCGCGGCGGGCGTCATCTTCTTCAACAACGTCGGCTATCTCGGCATGTGCGGGCACGGCACGATCGGGCTCGTCGCGTCGCTCGCCCATGCGGGCAGGATCGCGCCGGGGCGGCATCGGATCGATACGCCCGTCGGGCCCGTCGATGCGACGCTGCACGAGAACGGCAGCGTCAGCGTGCGCAACGTGCCGGCGTATCGGCATCGGCGGGCGGTATCGGTCGATGTGCCCGGCCACGGCACGCTCACCGGCGACGTCGCGTGGGGCGGCAACTGGTTCTTTCTCGTCGCGGATCACGGTCGCGAACTGGTGCCCGCGCGCATCGCCGAGCTGACCGCGTTCACCGAGGCGATCCGCGATGCCTTGCATGCGCAGGGCATCACCGGCGCGGACGGCGCGTTCATCGACCATATCGAACTGTTCGCGAATTCGCCCGTCGCCGGCGTCGACAGCCGCAATTTCGTGCTGTGTCCGGGCAGCGCCTACGACCGTTCGCCGTGCGGCACCGGAACGAGCGCCAAGCTCGCGTGCCTCGCGGCGGACGACGCGCTCGCGCCGGGCGACATCTGGCGCCAGGAGAGCATCATCGGCAGCGTGTTCGAGGGCAGTTACGCGCTCGACGGCGACGCGCTGATCCCGACGATCACCGGTTACGCGCACGTCATGTGCGAAGGACGGCTCGTGTTCGACGCGCGCGATCCGTTCATCAAAGGCATATGACGGCGGACGTGATCGTCGTCGGCGGCGGGATTGTCGGGGCGGCGTGCGCAGCCGAGCTTGCCGCGCGCGGCATGACGGTCGATGTGCTCGACGCGGGCGGCATCGGCGGCGGCGCGACGGCGGCGGGCATGGGCCATATCGTCGTGATGAACGATTCGCCCGCCGAATTCGCGCTGGCGCGGGCTTCGCGCGAACTGTGGCTCGCGCTCGGCCCGCAACTGCGCGAGCGCGATGCGTTCTCGCGCTGCGGCACGCTCTGGATCGCCGAAGACGACGAGGAACTCGACGCCGCGCGCGCGATGCGCGACGCATTCGCCGCGGCGGGCGTGCGCGCGCATATGGTCGACCGCGCCGCGCTGCGCGAATCCGAGCCGTCGGTGAGCCACGCGATGCAAGGCGGCCTGCTCATCGACGACGACGCGATCGTCTACGCGCCCGCCGCCGCGCAATGGCTGCTGGCGAGCTCGACGCGCATTCGCGTATCGACCGGCTGCGCGGTGCATTCCGTCGATGCCGCCGGCGCGCACGCGCGCGTCACGCTCGCGAATGGTGAACGACGAACGGCTGCGCACGTGGTCATCGCCAACGGGCTCGCCGCGCCGGATCTGATCGCGGGCCTGCCGCTCGAAGCGAAGAAGGGGCATCTGCTCATCACCGATCGTTATCCGGGCACGGTTCGTCATCAGGTGCTGGAGCTCGGCTATATCAAGAGCGCGCATCACGCGCGCGGCACGTCGGTCGCGTTCAATGCGCAGCCGCGTCCGACCGGGCAAGTGCTGATCGGGTCGTCGCGTCAATTCGGCACGCTCGATCCCGCCGTCGAAATGAACGTGCTCACGATGATGCTCGCGCGCGCGACGCGCTATCTGCCGGGAATCGGCGGGCTCGATGCGATTCGGGCGTGGACCGGTTTTCGCGCCGCCACGCCCGACGGCTTGCCGCTGATCGGACCGGCGCGTTTCCCCGGCGACCGGCTGTGGCTCGCGGCGGGTCACGAAGGGCTCGGCGTGACGACGTCGCTCGGCACCGCGAAACTCCTCGTCGCGCAGATGCTCGGCGAGCCGCTTGCATTCGATATGCCCGACATGAACGCTTTCTGCCCGCAACGATTCGCGCCGGAGCACGCCGATGGCTGAGCGCGTGCGCGTCATCATCGACGGCGAATCGCTCGACGTGCCCGCGTTCGCGACCGTCGCGGCCGCGATCGCGATGCGGGGCATTCGTGGCACGCGGCGCTCTGTCACCGGCGAGCCGCGCGCCGCGCTGTGCGGCATGGGCGTGTGTCACGAATGCCGCGTGACGGTCGATGGCCGCGCGCATGTGCTCGGCTGTCAGACGCTTTGCCGCGACGGCCTGTCGATCGAGACGACGCGATGAACATCGAACGAGTGGACATCGCGATCGTCGGCGCGGGACCGGCGGGCTTGAGCGCGGCGCGAATGGCGGCGCGAGCGGGCGGGCGCGTCGCGCTCATCGACGACAATCCGCGCGCTGGCGGCCAGATCTGGCGGCAAGGTCCGACGCAAGCGCCCGCCGCGCCATTGCGCCAATGGCTCGACGAAACGCGCTCGCACGCGAAGCTGATCGTGATGAACTCGACGAAGGTCGCGGCAGCGCCCGGCGACAAACGGCTGCTGCTCGAACGCGACGGCGCGCCGCTCGTGCTCGCGTATTCGAAGCTCATCCTCGCGACCGGCGCGCGCGAGCGGCTGCTTCCTTTCGACGGCTGGACCTTGCCCGGCGTGACCGGTGCAGGCGGCTTGCAGGCGCTCGTCAAAGGCGGCATGCCGGTGCCTGGCGAGCGCATCGTCGTGGCGGGCAGCGGGCCGCTGTTGCTCGCCGCCGCCGATACCGCGCGTCGTCACGGTGCGCGCGTCGTCGCGGTCGTCGAACAGGCGCCGTTCGCGCGGGTCGCACGATTCGTCGCGTCGCTGGCGCTGACGCCGGGAAAGCTGGCGCAGGCCGTCGCGCTCGGCGTCGCGTGTTACCGGACGGGCAGCGTCGTCGTGAAGGCGCATGGAAGCGCGCGCGTGGAGGCGGTCACGATCCGCACGCGCGGGCGCGATGAAACGCTCGAAGCGGATCGCATCGCGTGCGGTTTCGGACTCGTGCCGAACACGACGCTCGCGCTCGCACTCGGCTGCTTGACGGATGAACGCGACGGCGCGATCCACGTCGACGGCGCCCAGCGAACCTCTCAGCGAGACGTATTCGCGGCGGGCGAATGCGCGGGCATCGGCGGGATGGAACTCGCGCGCGTCGAAGGCGCGATCGCGGCGCAGGCGGCGCTCGGCGTCGCCATCGATGCGCGTTTGGTGCGCGAACGCGATCGCTGGCGTGCCTTCGCGCGACGCGTCGCACGTACGTTCGAACTCGGCGCCGACGCCCGCGCGATGCCATCGCCGGATACGTTGCTGTGCCGCTGCGAGGATGTTTCAATCGGCGAAGTCGCCGCGCACGCGAGCTGGCGCGATGCCAAATTGCAGACGCGTTGCGGCATGGGGCCGTGTCAGGGGCGCATCTGCGGCGAGGCGGCGTCGGTCCTGTTCGGATGGCCGCGTGCGGTGGCGCGTCCGCCGTTCGCGCCGGTTTGCATCGACACGCTGATCGCTGCGGGCGAACTGACCGAAACGCGTCATTTCTAGTGGGGCCAGCGCCAATTTTGTCCGCGTATTGGCGCTCCTATAATCGGTCGCCAGAATCCACCGAGCGCAACCGACACCCGCACGCATGACGATCGCACCACCTCCGGCATCGACGCTCGCCGACATGCTCGCGCATTTCGCGCTGCTCGCGCCGGTCTTCGACGCGATGCCCGACATCGTGTTCTTCGTGAAGGATCGCGAGGCGCGCTATGCGATGGTCAATCGCACGCTCGCGCGCCGCTGCGGTCACAAGGACGACAAATCCGCGCTGCTCGGCAAGACCGCCGAGGACGTATTCCCGCGTCGCTTCGGGCGCATCTACACGGCGCAGGATCAGGCGATCATCGCGCAGGGACATCAGCTGATCGATCAGCTCGAACTGCATCTGTATCCGGGGCGCGAGCCCGGCTGGTGCATGACGTGCAAGCAGCCGCTGCACGATACGCAGGGACATATCGTCGGGCTCGCGGGCATTTCGCGGGATCTGCAAGCGGCCGAAGGCACGCATCCCGCGTACAGCCGGCTCGCGGCGGTCGTGCAGCACATTCAGGAAAATTACGTGCAGCCGCTCAACATGCGGCAGCTCGCGCAGATGGCGAACATGTCCATCGCGCAACTGGAGCGCTACTTTCACAAGGTCTTTCATCTGACGCCGCGCCAGGTGCTGTTGAAAACGCGGCTCGACGCGGCCACTGCGCTCCTCGTCTCGCAGGAGAAAGTCACCGATGTCGCCGCGCTGTGCGGGTACACCGATCACAGCGCCTTCACGCGCCAGTTCAAGGCGACGGTCGGCCTCACGCCGAGCGAATATCGCGCGCTGCTGCAGGCGGGCACGTCGAGCGCCTCGCGCCCCGATTCCATCCGCGAGACAAACGTCTGATGGGAAAACAGGGCACGGCCGATGCCGGAATTACACGATCGTGCGCGTGTGACGAGCGTTTGGGCGAGGCGGATCGGCCGGGAGGCCCGCGCGACGCGGCGCTTGCGGCGAAAGATGCAAACCGGTCCGGTTTTTGCTCTTTTAGGCACGCTGCAACCGGGCGATTTTTCGCGTCGGCGCAGTCACAAACCGCGAGGCGTTCCGCACCGGCGTACGCGCGGCATAAAAAACGGTGCGTTCGGAATTCCCGCCGCGTTCTCGTGTCAATCAGTGCGCGCTACCGCGCGCGCGGCGGAAAGAGCTGGAGACCGACGCGAGAATTCCGTTTTTGGCAGTAGAAAAGAACATCATGAACGAAGTGGCAAGACTGGGGCATATGCGGATCGTCCTCATCGAAGACGATCCCGAGAGCAGAGCGTCGCTGCAGACGTTGCTGGAAGAAGAGGGTGCCGAAGTCATCGCCGTAGCCGACGCCGAAGACGGCGCGCAAGCGGCGATCGAGCATCTTCCGGATGCGGTGATCTGCGATCTCGACCTTCCCGAGATGGACGGTTTCTACCTCGTCCAACGTTTGCGGGATCACGAAATACGCGGAAATCTGCCGCCGTCCGTGGCGATCGCGCTGACGGGGCACGGCGGCGAGGAATACCGATTACGCAGCATCGGCGAAGGCTTTCAGCATTTCATGACGAAGCCGGTGCATCCCGACGAACTCGTCACGCTGATCCAGGACGCGGCTCGGGCCCGTGTGGTGATGTGATGTGAGTCGCGCGGGCCGCCATCGACGGCGGCCCGGAACGCCTAGGACCGGTCGCGGTTGCGCGCCCGCGTCGCGCCCGTGATGACGGCGATGCCCAGCATGATGACGGCCACGATCATGATCGTGTGCTGCGAGACGTGCATCGCCACGAGCGCCCACGACACGCCGCCAATGAAAATCAGCCAGCCTACGAGATAAATGATCAGCGTCATCGACTTCTCCTTTTTCGTTGTGTGTTAGAAATCGTTGCGCGGCCTTCATCGAAGGGCCGTATGCTTTCGACGCCCGGCCGCGCATCAGTTCGCTGGATGCAAGTGGCGTACCGCGAGCGGCATCGTCGAATATGAAGAAGAGTCCAGGCATGCTGACCGTTCATCATCTCAACAATTCCCGCTCGCAGCGCGTGCTGTGGATGCTCGAAGAACTCGGCGTCGAATACGAGCTGAAGCGCTATCAGCGCGACCCGCGCACGATGCTCGCGCCTGCCGAGTTGCGCGCGGTGCATCCGCTCGGCAAATCGCCCGTCGTGACCGTCGATGGCCTCACGCTCGCCGAGTCGGGCGCGGTCATCGAATATCTCGTCGAACGGTACGGCGAAGGCCGTTTCGCGCCGCCGCCCGGCACGACGCCCGAACGCGTGCGCTACAACTACTGGATGCATTACGCCGAAGGCTCCGCGATGCCGCCGCTCCTGCTCAAGCTCGTCGCGCGGCGGCTGGAGAGCGCGAAAATGCCGTTCTTCGCTAAGCCGATCGCAAGGCGCATCGCGCAGACGATGCAGAGCAGTTTCATCGATCCGCAACTGCGTCTGCATTTCGGCTATATCGATGCCGAACTGGCAAAGTCGCCGTGGTTCGCCGGCGATTCGTTCACCGCCGCCGACGTTCAAATGAGCTTTCCCCTCGAAGCCGGCAGCGCCCGCGCGGGCGCGAAGTCGATGCCGCATATCCGCGCCTTTCTCGAACGCATTCACGCGCGTCCGGCATATCAGCGCGCGCTCGAAAAAGGCGGCCGATACGATTACGCAAGCTAGCCATCCGGCCTATTGCGGGAACGGTAAGCGCGTTGCGTACAATGACTCGGACGCAATCACTCAGCCCAAAGGCGACGCATGGCCCGAATCGTTCCCGACGACTGGAAGAACCTCGAAGCGACCGGCGCGGCGGCGCGCGAACTCGAAACGCTCGCGCGCCTCGAAAAGCTGCCCGACGACTACACGGTCTATCACGGCGTGCACTGGACTCGCGTCAACGAAGGATTTTCGGTCTTCGGCGAAGCGGATTTCGTAGTCGTCGCGCCGTCCGGCCGCGTGCTGATGATCGAGCAGAAGGCCGGTTTTCTGCGCGAGACGGGGCAAGGTCTCGTCAAGGTCTATTTGCAGAAAGAGCGCAACGTCGCCATTCAGCTCGCGCGCACGCTGGAGAACCTGCATCGGCGGTTCACGGCGGCGTTCGGCGCGGGCACGTACCGGATCGAGGAACTGCTTTACTGCCCCGATTACACCGTCAAGAACACGGCCATCGCGGGCGTGTCGCCGGCGCGCATCGTCGATGCGAGCCGCAAGTCGCAGCTTGCGCGCGTCGTGCTCGAAATCCTGCCGCCGGACGAGCCGCGCTTCGAATCGGCGGCGCGCATCCATCATTTTCTCGCCGACGAACTTTCGCTCACGCCCGATACCAACGCGCTCGTCGGTGCGGCGAACACGCTCGTCACGCGTCTGTCGGGCGGGCTCGCGACGTGGGCGCGGCGGCTCGAATTCGAACCGTTCCGTCTTCGCGTGATCGCGACCGCGGGCGCGGGCAAGACGCAACTCGCCGTGCGCGTGATGCGCGACGCGCTCGCGCAGGGCAAGAGCGTGCTCTACGTGTGCTTCAACCGGCCGCTCGCCGACCATATCCGTGCGATCGCACCGAAAGAGGCGAAGATCGCGAATTACCATCAGTTGAGCGCGGCCGTCGCGCGCGATGCGGGCAGTCCGCCCGACTTCAGTCAGCCGAATGTCTTCGCGACGCTCGAAGATCGCTTCGCCGCCGTGCCCGTGCCCGAGCAATGGAAGACCGATGTGCTCATCGTCGATGAAGGCCAGGATTTTCAGGCGGCGTGGGTCGAGGCGCTCGAACGTCTGCTGAATCCTGAAGGCGCGTGGTGGTGGCTCGAAGATCCGATGCAGAACCTGTATTTGCGCGAGCCGGTGCCGCTGCCGGGCTGGACGATCCTGCGCGAAACGACGAACTATCGCAGCCCGCGCGATCTGCTCGGTTTCATCCGCAAGGTCGTCGGGCCAGATGTGCGGCTCGATGCGGGCAGTCCCTTCGACGGCTCCGACGTGAGCGTTTCGACCTACGCCGACGGGCATCCCGAGGAAATCATCGAGGCGACCAAGCGCGCGATCACCCACGCGTTGTCGCTCGGCTTTCGCAAGCAGGACATCGCGGTGCTGTCGTTCCGGGGCCGCGAGGGTTCGGCGCTCACTGCCGTCGATCACCTCGGCCCGCATCGGCTGCGCGCCTTCACCGGAACGTACGATCTGTTCGGCAACCCGGAGTATCGCGAGGGAGACGTACTGCTCGAATCGATCTATCGCTTCAAGGGGCAATCGGCGCCCTGCGTGATTCTCACCGAAGTCGATTTCGACGCGCTCGACGAGCAGGCCGCGCGCAAGATCTTCGTCGGCGCGACGCGGGCGACGATGAAGCTGATCGTCGTCGCGTCCGAGCGCGCGGCCCGGGCGATCGAAGCCTTGCAATAGCGGATGGCCGTCATCCGCACCGAATCCCCGTTGCGCGCACACGCCGCGCGACCCTGGTTTCGCCGGCTCTGGTATGCGGCGCTGATCGCGCTCGCGGTCGCGCCGCCGATCGGCGCGGTCGGCTACATGCTGTATTCGGGTCTGGTCGCGCGCGAGACGCATCGGCTCGTTCTGCCTTACGACGTGTACTGGGACGCGGCGCAGTTTCAGATCGCGTACGCGCGCTTCGAAAATCACGTTCTGCTGTATCGCAATGGCATCGACGAGGACGCGGGGGGCGTGCGCGCGAGCTATCGGCTGCTGCGGGCGCGGCTCAGGCAGGTGTCGGAATCGGCGGGTGTGTCGGACGATCATCAGGCGCTGCTGAACCGGCAGCGCGAGATTCTGCGTCAGTTGCAAACGGCGCTCGATTCCATTCAAGGCGATATCGACGGATTGCAGAGCGAGCACCAGCGCACCCTGCGTGTGATCGGCGTATTGCGGCAGAACGCGCCCGTCGTCGCGGAACTGGCGGGCGGGCGTCGGCTGATGGATGTCGCGGAGCGCGAGGCGATCGTGCGCGATTTCGAGGCGAAGCGCCGCTATCTGATTTACGGCGGCGTGCTGCTCGGCCTGCTCTCGGCGGCGGCGACGATCCTGCTGCTCTTGAACGGCTATCGGCGCACGCGCCTTATCGAACAGCAGCGCGCGGCGCTGGCGGCGGAGCATCAGGCGACGCGCGCGGCGCGCGAGGCGGGCGTCGCGAAAGACACGTTCCTCGGCATGATCAGCCACGAGCTGCGCACGCCGCTGCATGCGATCGTCTCGTCGGTCGAATTGCTCGGGCTGAACGCGCGCGGCGACGCCGACCGCAAGATCATGCAGCGTCTGGAAGCGGGCGCGCGTCATCTCGAAGCGCAGATGCGCGATCTGACCGATTACGCGCGTCTCGGCGCGGGCAAGCTCGAACTGCGCATGGCCGTTTTCGATCCGGTCGAATTGCTCGAATCCATCGTCGATGCGAACACACCCGCCGCGAGCGCGAAGGGCCTGGCGTTGCGCGGCGATTATGCGGGCGAGCGCGGCCCGATCGAATCCGATCCGCATCGGGTGCGGCAGATCGTGACGAATCTCGTGACCAACGCGATCAAGTACACCGAAGCGGGTTCCATCGACGTGCATTTCGCGCGCACGGAGAAGCGCCTCGACATCTCCGTGATCGATACGGGGCCGGGCATTTCCCGCGAGCAGTTGCCGCTCATCTTCCAGGAATTCACGCAGCTCGATTCATCGAGCACGCGGCGTTTCGACGGCGCGGGAATGGGCCTCGCGGTCGTGCGCGGGCTGGTCGAGCTGCTTGGCGGGAAGATCGAGGTTTCGAGCGAAGTCGGGCAGGGCGCGGCGTTTCGCGTGAGCCTGCCGGCGGTCGCGGCGCGTCATGTGCCCCGGCGTGAGCCGGAAGCCGATGCGCCCGAGTTGCGCAAGTCGCGCGTGCTCGTGATCGACGACCACGAGTCGATCCGCGATTCTCTGATCGAAATGCTCACGCATCTCGGCTATTACGCGGTCGCGCTGCCGGATGTCGACAGCGCGCTCGCGTGGCTGCGCGCGAACGACGCCGACGTGATCCTCGCGGACCTGCATATGCCGGGCAAGGACGGCTATTCGTTCGCGAACGAGTATCGTGCGCGCAGTGCGCCCGGCGCGAGCGTGCCGATCATCGCGGTGAGCGCGTACGCGCCCGAACTGGTGGATCCGAGCGCGGCCGTGCTGTTCTTCGACTATCTGCTGAAGCCGGTGCGCTACGAGGTGCTGAAGGGCGCGGTGCATCGCGCGGTGACGGTGCGCCGGCGCGTCAGCTAATTGCGCATCAGCCGCTTGGAGAGATCGGCGACGAGAATGCCGAGCCTCGCGGGCTTCTCGAAACACGTCGCGTTGTAGTCGCGGATGACCTGGCTGATTTCCGATTCGCTCGCCTTGCCCGTGGTGAGCTCGCCCGTCAGCACGAAAACCGGCGCGTCCGGATTGTCCGACTCGCGCACCGCGCGGATCGCATCCGCCGACGTATGCACGCCGAACAGCCAGTCGATCACGACGGCATCGAACACTTGCGTCTGCAGCGCTTCGAGGAACGCGTCGAGGCCGTAGAAGGCCATCGCCGCGAATCCGGTGGCTTCGAGATAGTCGTGCAGATTGTCGGCCGAGGCGTGATCGTCGTCGACCACGGCGATGATGGGTTTGTCGGTATCCGGCCGGCGCGGCTGGATTTCGATCTTGTGGACGTCGCTGGCTTCGTGCAGCAGCACGCCTTCGTGCTTGGTGACGATCCAGCGATTGTTGAGTTTCTGCGCGATGAAATCCGGACGGCTGCCCGCATCGAGCGCGTTGCCGACCCACGCCATGCAGGGAATTTCCACCGAACCGAGCTTGAGCACGGCGTCGTGCGCGGTGCCTTCGGTTTCGTCGGGGCGCGTGTTGATCGAATCGAAGAGCTTGAGCGCGGGTTCGTCGAAGGCATCGGCGACGCGGCGAATCTGCGCGAGCGTCCACGGACTGTTCCCGCGCAGCTTCCGGTGGCCCTGCGAAAAGCTCAGGTCGAGAATGCGGCACAGCTCCGCTGTCTGCTGTCGCTTTCCGATGCCGTGACGGCCCATGAGTTCGCGCACGCGTTCAGCGACGGCGAGGGATTCCGATGAAGACGTTTCAGTGACCATACAGCCAGTCGGATGCGTGAGAGTGGGACCGCGAGGGGCGTGAATCGGCGCGGGCCGGGCAGCCCATGCGCGGCCGATCCGACATTGTAAATGGCGCAGGTCCGCGCGCTCAAAATTGTCTCGATGGAACTCATTGATTCTAGTGATGAAACATTCCGCTACGCGAGCGCCGATGCTAGCTCGCGCGTCGGCTTCGACATGGCGGGAATCTCGTCGAGCAAGGTCGAAAGCTGGCTTTCGGCATCGCGTCCGCTGAATTCGCGCAAGGTCGCGAGCAACGTCCGCCACGGCGCGGGCCAGCGGGTTTCGCGCACGCAGCGGCCATTCGCGTCGGTGATCCGCAGCAGCGTGGTGTCGGGGAAGTAGGTCAGCGTGACGGGCATTCCGTCCAGTACGCAGGTAGCGGTGCAGGCTTTCGGTGTGAACATGCTTTTCCAGGTTGATTCGGTGTCGGGATCGACGGCTGGTGCATATAGCAACGGCCGTGCCTGGCACCACGATCCGGTGCGAATACGCACGCTCATCAAATCAAACAGGGTGAAAGTTCGCGAACATTGAACGGAGTATTGTCGATTTTCACGACAATTGGCGGCTTTACGCGGGATACACTGCGAGCATCATCGAATGGAGGTTGCCGTGCTCGTTGCTGCTTTCGTCATTTGCCCGCTCGGCGTGGCCGCGCTTTTCGGATTCGCGCTTTTTGCCGATAAGCATTTCAAGGATTCGGTCGCCATGCCGCGCGGCCACGTTTCCGGGATGGAAAGGCCCGAGCGCCGGCAAACGCACTGAGGGGCGAGGGAATCGAGATTTCTACACGCCCAACGAGATATTTTGATTTTCGATGGATTTTTGGCGTTTGACTCGAGAAATCTTAACTTTCCGGGTCTGCCGCCCTGCTTGCGAACGCACCGTGCACCACTTCCTCGATTCGGTCGAGTACGGGGCGAGGAAGGTGCTGATACTGCTTCCTGCGATGCGCCGACAGGACCCCCTTGTTCGACTGAACCATCCGAATGAGCGCTGAAAGATCCTTTCGCGGCAAGTCGAACTCGTCGTTCAGTTGCGCAAAAGCGGCGTCGTAGCCCTGAAGCCACGCGATCTCGCGCGGAATTTCCTCGCGCACGGCCTCCTTGATCATCGCGTGCAAAAACGCGACTTCACGATCGGCGTTGAAGAACCGGTACGCGCGGCTCGAAGGCGCACTCAGTACGAGCGGCTCCGTATCGACGCGACGGTAATTCCATAGTCGCGTGACCGGGCGCGAGAACGCCGTCAGCACGGCGTGGTAAGCCGGAATGTTTCGCTCCATCACAGCCGACACCGGAATCACGGTATCCGCGCCTAGCACGCCCGAGCGCGCAAGCACGTGCTGGATGAGAAATCGATGCAGCCGGCCGTTGCCATCGAAGAACGGATGCAGATAAACGAAGCCGAAGGCCGCGCAGGCGGCCTTCACGAGCACATCGGGGCACCGTTTCCGATCGTTGACGAAGGCTTCCCAATCGGTCATCACGCGTCGAAGATCGTCAACCGGCGCGGGAAAGAAGTCGATCCGGCCCGCAGCGTCCTCCAGCCAGTTTTGTCTCGTCCGATACGACGCTTCCTGGCTATACACGTCCCGCACGATCACGTTTTGCAACTGCACCAGCCATTCTTCGTCGATCTTCGCAGGCTCGCCCGCGCGCTTCAGAAGCTGCACAAAACGCTCTTGCTTGTCGGAGCTGGGGGTTTCGGATTCGATCGCGTAGCTGCCGCGCGTCTCCGATAAATACAGAAAAGCGAGCGCGCGCTTGTACAGATCGGGGTCCTGCATCGCGTCGAGCGCGCTTTGCGCTTCCTGAAGCAGGTCTCTCAAGGGCGGATCGTCCGGAATCGCGGCGCGGTGCACGACCGGACAAAACCACGGCGTGCCCGGCGCGTTATTGCGCACGCGGTAGCGAGGCGAATTCACGGGCTGCGGCGCCGTGTAATAGACATCGGGCGCAAAGAGGTCGACGTAACCGCCGCGGACGCTCACGCCCGCATCCAGTGCCTTGCCGGTCAGCCATTCCCACAGGAAACAGGCGCGGCGAATCTGCTCGCCGGAAGGCGTCGCGCGCAGACGGGCGATGAGTTCTTCCGGCTCGATATGCTCGAACGCGGCATCGATAATCTCGAGATTCACGCCTTCGTGGCGTAGCGCGAACTCCAGATGACCGACGGGCGTATCGTCGAACGCCACGCTGTTTGGAAACAGGATATGGCTCTCGCTGTCGACGCGCCGGTTTACCGACGAACTGGCGTACGCCAGCCTCCGCGGCGGCGTTACGCGCAGTTCGCCAATGGCGATGAGTCGGGAATAACCGATCGGTGTCATCGAGATTTCTTAACGTTTATCGAGAAATTATAACTTTAGGCGCGTTTCCGCGATTCGTATCGAGAAATCTTAACCCCCGCCCGCTTCGACTCCGCCACCGATCCGCTTTTGCTATCGAACGATCGCCCTTTCGAATTGTTGCGCTATTGCCGCCGGACTATAGTGCCTCTCACGGCATGACCATCCAAAGCAACGAACAACGAAAGGAGACACATCCATGAACCGTATCGACCTGGCGAACCGCGTCGTGATCGTCACGGGCGGCGCGCGTGGCATCGGCCTCGCTGTGGCGGAACGCGCGCTGCAGTCCGGCGCCGAGGTATCGCTCTGGGATGTCGACGGCGAGCGCCTCGCCCGCACGAGCGCCGAGCTCGCGGCAAAGTACAGGGAGCGCAAAGTCAGCGACGCGGTCGTCGAACTGACCGAAGAATCCTCCGTCGATGCAGCCGTGAACAAGGCGCTGGCGGCGCACGGCAAGATCGACGTGCTCGTCAACAACGCGGGCATCACCGGTGGCAACGGCACGACCTGGGAACTCGCGCCCGACGTATGGCGGCGCGTGATCGATGTCAATCTGATCGGGCCGTACCTGACGTGCCGCGCCGTCGTGCCTCACATGCTGAAGTCGGGCTACGGGCGCATCGTCAATGTCGCGTCGATCGCGGGCAAGGAGGGCAATCCGAACGCGTCGCACTACAGCGCGTCGAAGGCCGGGTTGATCGGGCTCACGAAATCGCTCGGCAAGGAACTCGCGGGCAAGAACATCCTCGTGAACGCCGTCACGCCCGCCGCTGCCAAGACCGAAATCTTCGATTCGATGTCGCAGCAGCACATCGACTACATGCTCTCCAAAATTCCGATGAACCGCTTCCTGATGCCGGAAGAAGCTGCGTCGCTGATTCTGTGGCTCGCGTCCGAGGACTGCGCGTTCAGCACCGGCGCGGTGTTCGATCTGTCGGGCGGACGCGCGACGTACTGAAACGCATCATCGGGAGACTCACATGAACCATTCCGCACAGGCGGAAGGCGCGGTCACGTCGCGTGTCATGCGCCGGCTGCTGCCGTTTCTGCTGCTCATGTACGTGCTCGCGTTTCTGGACCGCGCGAATATCGGCTTTGCTCAAAAGGCGCTGCAGCAGGACACCGGCCTCACGAACGCCGCGTTCGCCTTCGGCGCGGGCGTGTTTTTCGTCGGCTATGCGATTTTCGAAGTGCCGAGCAATCTGCTGTTGCATCGCGTTGGCGCAAAGCTGTGGATGTGCCGGATCATGGTGACGTGGGGCCTCGTCTCCGCGGCGATGGCCTTCGCGCATAACGCCACGACGTTCTATACCCTGCGCTTCCTGCTCGGCGTGGCGGAGGCGGGCTTCTTTCCCGGCATCGTCTATTACCTCACGCGCTGGTTTCCGCAATCGTCGCGCGCGCGTGCGCTCGGCGTGTTCTATTTCGGCGCGCCGCTCGCGTTCATCTTCGGCGCGCCGCTGTCCGGTCTGCTGCTCGATCTGCACGGCGCGTTCGGCCTGAAAGGGTGGCAATGGCTCTTTCTGGTCGAAGGACTGCTCGCGTCGATCGTCGGCGTGTGGGCGTTCTGGTATCTCGACGACGATCCCGCGAAAGCCCGCTGGCTTACGCCCGATCAGCGCGCGCTGCTCGCCAGCCGCCTCGACGACGATGCGCGCGCGGCGTCGTCGCACGGACCGCGCAGTGTGCTCGCGTCGCTCGTCGATCCGCGCGTGCTCGTGCTCTGTTGCGTGTACTTCCTGATTCAGGCGGCGGTGTACGGCGTCGTGTTCTATCTGCCGCAACAGGTGTCGGCGCTGCTCGGCACGAAAGTCGGATTTCGCGTGGGACTGGTGACGGCGCTGCCGTGGATGGCCGCCGTGATCGTGACGTGGATCGTGCCGCGCTACGCCGATCGCACCGGCCGGCATCGCGTGTGCGCGGTCGCGCTGCTCGCGATGTCGGGCGTCGCGATCGCCGTGTCGGGCATCGCGGGATCGCCGGTCGTGTCGCTGATCGCGCTGTGCTGCGCGGCGAGCGGCTTCATCGCCGCGCAACCGCTCTTCTGGACCTTTCCGACGCGTTATCTCACGGGCGCGGCCGCCGCGGCGGGCATCGCGCTCATCAATTCGCTGGGCGGACTCGGCGGCTTCTTTGCGCCGATGGCCCGCACCGCCGCCGAAGCCGCGTTCCATTCGGCGAGCGCGGGGCTGATGGTGCTGGCGGGCGCGAGCGTGCTCGCGGCGCTTGTCATCGTCGTGCTGGTGCGCGTGCCCGAACGTCATTCGATTACGCGCGGCGAAACCGCCAGCGCATCCTGAACAGAAAGAACCGAGAAGGAGACGAACACATGTCCATGCCGACGATCAAGCAAGTACGCGCTTTCACCGTTCGCGGCGGCGGCGCCGATTACCACGATCAGGGCGCCGATCACTGGATCGACGATCACATCGCCACGCCGATGGCCCGCTATCCCGAATATCGCGCGAGCCGCCAGTCGTTCGGGCTGAACGTGCTCGGCTCGCTCGTCGTCGAGATCGAAGCGAGCGACGGCACCGTCGGCTTCGCGGTGACGACGGGCGGCGAGATCGGCGCGTTCATCGTCGAGAAGCATCTGGCGCGCTTTCTCGAAGGCCAGCGCGTGACCGACATCGAAAAGATGTGGGATCAGATGTACAACGCGACGCTTTATTACGGGCGCAAGGGCATCGTGCTCAACGCGATTTCGGGCGTCGATCTTGCGCTGTGGGATTTGCTCGCGAAGGTGCGCCGTGAGCCGGTGTTCCATCTGCTCGGCGGACCGGTGCGCGACGAGCTGCAGTTCTATGCGACCGGCGCGCGTCCGGATCTCGCGAAGGAGATGGGTTTCATCGGCGGCAAGATGCCCTTGCAGCACGGCCCGGCGGAAGGCGAGGAAGGGCTGCACAAGAACATTGCGAAGCTCGCGGACATGCGCGCGAAAGTCGGCGACGATTTCTGGCTGATGTTCGATTGCTGGATGAGCCTCGATCTCAACTACGCGAAGCGCCTCGCGAACGCGGCGCGCGAGCACGGCCTGAAGTGGATCGAAGAAGCGCTGCCGCCCGACGACTACTGGGGCTATGCCGAACTGCGCCGTTCCGTGCCGGGCGGCATGATGGTGACGACCGGCGAGCACGAAGCGACGCGCTGGGGCTTTCGCATGCTGTTCGAAATGGGTTGCGCGGATCTCGTGCAGCCGGATGTCGGCTGGTGCGGCGGCATCACGGAGCTCATCAAGATTTCGGCGCTCGCGGACGCGCACAACGTGCTCGTCGTGCCGCACGGTTCGTCGGTGTACAGCTATCACTTCGTCGTGACGCGTCATAACTCGCCGTTCGCCGAGTTTCTGATGATGGCGCCCAAGGCCGATCAGGTCGTGCCGATGTTTACGCCCTTGCTGCTCGACGAACCCGTGCCGGTCAACGGCCGCATGAAGGTGCCGGAGACGCCGGGCTTCGGCGTGCGGCTGAATCCGGAATGCGCGTTGACGCGGCCTTACACACACTGAGGGGCATCGCATGTTGCTGGAGAACAAGGTCGTCGTAGTGACGGGCGGCTCGCGCGGCATCGGCCGTGCGATCGCGCTCGCGAGCGCGCGCGAAGGCGCGGACGTCGCGATTAACTACTGGCGCGACAACGACACGTCTTACGGGAAGGCGTCGGCGGTGGAATCGATCGTCGGCGAGATCGAGGCGCTCGGGCGGCGCGCGATCGCGGTCGAAGGCAACGTCGCCGAGCGCGAAACCGGCATCGAACTGATCCGGCGCACGGTGGAAGCGTTCGGGCGCGTCGATGTGCTGTCGAGCAACGCGGGCATCTGTCCGTTTCACGCGTTCCTCGACATGCCGGCTTCTGTCTATGAAACCACGGTCGCCGTGAATCTGAACGGCGCGTTCTACGTCACGCAGGCCGCCGCGAACCAGATGAAAGCGCAGGGCACGGGCGGTGCGATCGTCGCGACGAGTTCGATCAGCGCGCTCGTCGGCGGCGGCATGCAGACGCATTACACGCCGACCAAGGCGGGCGTGCATTCGCTGATGCAATCCTGCGCGATCGCGTTGGGACCGTACGGCATCCGCTGCAATTCGGTGATGCCCGGCACGATCGCGACGGACCTCAACGCCGACGATCTCTCGAACGAGGACAAGCGCGCCTACATGGAAAAACGCATCCCGCTCGGACGTCTCGGCGCACCGGACGATGTCGCGCAGTGCGTCGTGTTTCTGGCTTCGGATCGGGCGCGCTATGTGACGGGCGCGTCCTTGCTCGTCGATGGCGGGCTGTTCGTGAACCTTCAGTGACGCGACGACGCCGAGTACTTGCGCAACAACGCGATGAAGTACTCGGCCGGTTCGCTCAAGGTTTCGAACTTGCGCCGCAACAAGCCGAATCCGGACAGGCTCTTGCCGATCTCGATCGGCAGTTCGATCAGCAATTGCGCGCGCAGATAGTCGCGCACGACTGATTCCGGCAGCATCGCGACGGCTTCGCTGTTTTGCAGCAGTTGCAGCGTCGCGAAGATCGACGCGCATTCGACGATATCGGCGGGCGTCGTCAGCCCGGCGCGCGCGAGTTCGTCTTCGAAGAGGCCGCGCGCGGGACTCGTGATCGGTTGCAGAATCCAGGGCCAGCCGACGAGCGTTTGCAGCTCGAGCGAAGCCTTGTCCGCCAACGGATGCCCCGCGCGCACGACAAGCCGCATCGCTTCGCGCGCGAGCGGCTCGAAGTCGAAATCGTTGTGCTGCAACGGCGTGGTGAGGCGTCCGAGCGCGAGGTCGACTTCGCGGCGATGCAGCAATTGCACGACCTGATCGCTCGTCTCGCCGAGAATGCGCACGTTCAGTAGCGGACGTTCGGATTTCAATTCGGTGACGGCCATCGCCAGCACGTCGGGCGCTGCGCCCATGATCGCGCCGACCGTCAGTTGACCGTGACCGCCGCGGCGCTTGGCGTCGAGATCGTCGGCGAAGCGCGTCAGGTCCGCGAGCGAGCGGCGCGCGTAAGCGAGCGCGGCGGTGCCGAGCGGCGTCGGCTGCATGCCGCGTGCATTGCGCTCGAAGAGCAGAAAGCCGAATGCTTCCTCGATGTCGGCGAGCATACGGCTCGCGCTCGGCTGCGCGACGTTGATCGCGTCGGCGGCCTGATGCAGATTGCGCGCGTCGTCGAGCGCGACGAGAAGGGCGAGATGCTTGAACTTCAGCCGATTGACGAGCGCGATCGGTGAAAGGCTGGACGACACACTTTGGGACACGTTCTGGTTCATTCGACAGTCCGCTCGAAACCGCGCGATGATACGGCGCAGCGATACGTTTTTGCGATCGGCCAATCCTGCAATCGGATTGTCGTGTTATCGGTCGGCGAATTATAGTCGCAGCACGACAAGTCCCGAACACAGGGATTCACCAAACATAAAAAGGCGGTCCGCCATGGAGACAGTGGCATTTCGCATGACCCTCAAGCCGGGCATGCGCGAGGAATACGAGAAGCGTCATCGCGAGATATGGCCGGAACTGGCCGATGCGTTGCGCGCCGCCGGAATCCGCGATTACCGGATCTTTCTGGACGACTCGAACGGGCATCTCTTCGCCATTTATCAGCGCACCGACACGCACACGACCGATGTGTTGCCGACGCTGCCCATCATGCGCAAGTGGTGGAACCTCATGGCCGAGTTGATGGACACGCACGCGGACAATTCGCCCGTGACGACGCCGCTCGTGCCGGTCTTTCATCTTCCCTGAAACGTTCGCCTCTTTCGCGAGGAACGCCATCATGCAGGTCGTCGATCCGCACATTCATTTGTGGGACTTGAAGACGCATCATTACCCGTGGCTTGCGAATCCGCAGACGTCGTTCGTCGGCGATGCGCGCGACTTGCAGCACGACTATCTGCTCACCGATCTGCTGCGCGATGCCGAAGACATCGAAGTGCTGAAGCTCGTGCACGTCGATGCAAATCACGATCCCGCCGATCCCGTCGAGGAAACGCGCTGGCTTCAATCGATCGCGGATATCGAAGGCATGCCGAACGGCATCGTCGCGGGCGCGGATCTGTCGGCGGATAACGCGCAGCAAGTGCTCGAAGCGCATGCGGCGTTCGCCAATACGCGCGGCATCCGCCAGATTCTCAACGTGCATGACAGCAAGCTCTACGACTACGTCGGGCGTCATTACATGCGCGAGCCGCAATGGCGCAGGCACTTCGGCTTGCTCAAGCGCTTCGGCATGTCGTTCGATCTGCAGCTTTATCCATCGCAGATGGAAGAGGCGGCGCAACTCGCGCGCGAGCATGCGGATACGCAATTCATCGTCAATCATGCGGGCATGTTCGTGGATCGCGCATCGACGCAAGGTTATCGCGCGTGGCGCGACGGCATGCGCTTGCTGGCCGCTTGCCCGAACGTCGCGGTGAAGCTGAGCGGCTTTGCGATGTTCGATCACGGCTGGACTATCGAAAGCCTGCGTCCTTACGTGCACGAGACGATCGATGCGTTCGGCGTCGAGCGCGCGATGTTCGCATCGAACTTTCCGGTGGATCGGCTGTTCGGCACGTACACGGCGTTGTGGAACGCGTATGCGCGCATCGTCGCCGACGCGAGCGACAGCGAGAAAGCAGCGCTCTTCGTGCGCAACGCGGAACGCATCTACCGCATCTGAGGAAAACGACATGACGACGCCACGTCTTGAACTGAGACACGCCAGCAAATCGTTCGGCCGCGTGCGCGCGCTCGGCGACGGCAGCCTGCAACTCTTTCCCGGCGAAGTGCACGCGCTGCTCGGCGAAAACGGCGCGGGCAAATCGACGCTCGTGAAGTTGCTCGCGGGCGTCTATCAGCCGGATGCGGGTGAGTTGCTCGTCGAAGGCGAGGCGCGCCGCTTCGCGAATCCGGCGCAAGCGCGCGATGCGGGCATCGCCGTGATCTATCAGGAGCCGACGCTTTTCGCCGATCTTTCCATCGCCGAGAACATTTACATGGGCCGCCAGCCGCGCGATCGCTTCGGGCGCATTCGCTACGACGAGATGCATCGCGAAGTCGATGCGTTGCTCGCGTCGCTCGGCGTGAATCTGCGCGCGCAACGGCTCGTGCGCGGATTGTCGATCGCGGATCAGCAAGTCGTGGAGATCGCGAAGGCGCTGTCGCTCGACGCGAACGTGCTCATCATGGACGAGCCGACGGCCGCGCTTTCGCTGCCCGAAGTCGAGCGGCTCTTCGCGATCGTGCGTGCGTTGCGCGAGCGCGATGCCGCGATTCTCTTCATCACGCATCGTCTCGATGAAGTGTTCGCGCTGACGCAGCGCATGACGATCATGCGCGACGGCATGAAGGTCCACGACGCGCTCACCGAGAACATGAACATCGATGCGATCGTGAGCAAAATGGTCGGCCGAGATCTCGACACGTTCTATCCGAAAGCCGATGTCGCGCCCGGCGACGTGCGTCTTTCGGTGCGCAATCTCACGCGCGAAGGCGTGTTCAAGAACGTGTCCTTCGATGTGCGCGCGGGCGAGATCGTCGCGCTCGCGGGACTCGTCGGCGCGGGACGAAGCGAAGTGGCGCGCGCGATCTTCGGCATCGATCCGGTCGATGGCGGCGAGGTGAAGATCGCCGGCAAGAAGCTCGCGCTTGGGCATCCGGCGGCGGCGGTGCGCGCCGGGCTCGCGCTGGTGCCGGAAGATCGTCGCGCGCAAGGGCTCGCGCTGGAGTTGAGCATCGCGCGCAACGCATCGCTGACGGTGCTCGGCCGATTGATGCGCCACGGGCTCATCACGGCGAGAAGCGAATCGACGCTCGCCGCCGACTGGGGCAAGCGCCTGCGTCTGAAGGCCAGCGATCTCGATGCGCCCGTCGGCACGCTGTCGGGCGGCAATCAGCAGAAGGTCGTGCTCGGCAAATGGCTCGCGACGAATCCGAAGGTGCTCATCATCGACGAACCGACGCGTGGCATCGACGTGGGCGCGAAAGCGGAGGTGTATCGCACGCTCGCCGAACTCGTCAGAGAAGGCATGGCCGTGCTGATGATTTCCAGCGAGCTGCCCGAAGTGCTCGGCATGGCCGATCGCGTGCTCGTGATGCACGAAGGCCGCATCAGCGCCGATATCGCGCGCGCCGAGGCGAACGAAGAACGCGTAATGAGCGCTGCGCTGGGCGCATCGCCTGCCGTTTTGGGGCACGCAGCATGATGACTCGACCTACATCTTCACTCCCCGCGATGCACGCCGCCGATACGAAGCGCGAAAGCCTCGCGGTCACGATCGCGAAGAGCCGCGAGCTGACGCTCTTCATCGTGCTGCTCGTGCTGATCGGCGCGACCGCCGCGGTGAAGCCCGATTTCCTGAACCTGCAGAACCTGCGCGACGTGCTGCTCAACGTGTCGATCATCGGCCTGCTGACGGCGGGCATGACGATCGTGATGCTGATGCGGCATATCGATCTGTCGGTGGCGTCGGTCGTCGGCGTGAGCGCGTATGGCGTCGGCAGCCTCTTCGTCATGTTCCCGCACATGCCGGTGATCGTGGCGATGTTCGCGGGCATCGGCATCGGCTTCGTGATCGGCGCGGTGAACGGCGCGCTCGTCACGTTCGGGCGCGTGCCGTCGCTCGTCGCGACGCTCTCGACGCTCTATATCGTGCGCGGCGCGGATTACGCGTGGGTCCACGGCGGCCAGATCAACGCGACGAGCCTGCCGGACGCATTCGCGTCCATCGCGACGGGCTCGCTTATCGGCGTGCCGAATCTCGTGCTGATCGCGCTCGTCGTGCTGATCGCGCTGTCGGTGTATCTGAAGCAGTATCGCGGCGGGCGCGAGCATTATGCGATCGGCTCGAATCCCGAGGCCGCGCGTCTGGCGGGCATAGGCGTGGATCGCCGCGTGATGATCGGCTTCCTGCTTTCCGGCGCGATCGCGGGGCTCGCGGGCGTGCTGTGGCTCGCGCGTTTCGGCACCGTCGATGCCAGCACGGCGAAGGGCATCGAACTGCAAGTCGTCGCCGCGGCGGTCGTGGGCAGCGTCGCGATCACGGGTGGCGTCGGGACCATCGCCGGCGCGACGCTCGGTGCGCTCGTGCTCGGCGTCATCAACATCGCACTGGTGGTGCTGCGCGTGTCGCCGTTCTGGCAGCAGGCGATTCAAGGCGCGCTGATCGTCGCGGCGATCGCGCTCGATACCTTGCTCGCGCGTTCCGTCGCGCGCCGCATGATGAGGAAACGCGATCATGGCTAAACCGGATTCCGCTCTGTCCACGACGAAACGCCGCCCTCTGCAATGGGAAGCGATGCTCGCGATCGTGCTCGTCGTATCGCTCGTCGCCGGGCGCGTGCTGTCGCCGTTGTTCCTGTCGACGGCGAACATCTCGAACATGCTCGCCGACTTCACCGAGATCGCATTGATCGCGCTGCCGATGACGCTCATCATCGTCGCGGCGGAGATCGATTTGTCGGTGGCGTCGGTGCTCGGCGCATCGAGCGCGCTGATGGGCGTGCTGTGGCACATGGGCTTGCCGATGCCGCTCGTGATCGTCCTCGTGCTCGCGTTCGGCACGCTTGCTGGCCTGCTCAACGGCCTCGTGATCGTGCGCTTCAGTCTGCCATCGCTCGCGGTGACGATCGGCACGCTCGCGCTTTTTCGCGGCCTTGCGTACGTGCTGCTCGGCGATCAGGCGATCGCGGATTTTCCCGCGTCGTACACGGCGTTCGGCATCGATACGGTCGGCGACACCTTCCTGCCGATGCCGTTCGTCCTCGTCATTGCAGGCGCGATCATCTTCACGGTCTTGCTGCAAGCGACGCCTTTCGGCCGCAGCCTCTTCGCGATCGGCGCGAATCCGACGGCCGCGCAATTTTCCGGCATCGATGTGGCGAAGACGAAGCTGAAGCTCTTCATGATGTCGGGCGCGATGGCGGCGCTCGCGGGCATCGTCTACACGCTGCGCTTCACGAGCGCGCGCGGCGACAACGGCGAAGGCTTCGAGCTCTCGGTGATCGCGGCGGTGCTGTTCGGCGGCGTGAGCATCTTCGGCGGACGCGGCTCGATGATCGGCGTTCTGCTGTCGCTCGTCATCATCGGCGTGCTGCGCAATGCGCTGACGCTCGCGGACGTATCGAGCGAAACGCTCACCATCGTGACGGGCGCGCTGCTGCTTTCGTCGGTGCTGATCCCGAATCTCGTCGCGCGCTGGCGGGCCGCGCGCGAGAAGCGTCTGATGGCGCAGGCGCTTTGAACGTCGTAATCAACCAGCGCAGCCAATGCGCAATGACAGGAGACATGCCAACATGAATAAACCTCATCGATTCCTGCGCGGGCCGGCGCTGGCGGCGGCCTTTCTCGCGGCGACCGTGGCGCTTTCGGCGAGCGCCGCCGATATCAAGAGCGGCCTGAAGATCGCTTTCCTGCCGAAGCAGATCAACAACCCGTACGAAGTGATCGCCGACGACGGCGGCATGGCCGCGATCAAGGAGCTCAAGGGCGATGGCAAGGTCGTGGGTCCGTCGGATGCGGGCGCGTCGTCGCAGGTGAGCTACATCAACACGCTCATCACGCAGCGGCAGAACGCGATCGTGATCGCGGCGAACGATGCCAACGCGGTCGTGCCGTATCTCAAGAAGGCGATGTCGCAAGGGATCAAGGTCGTGACCTTCGACTCGGACACGGCGCCCGATGGCCGGCAGATCTTCGTCAATCAGGCCGATTCGGAAGCGATCGGGCGCGGACAGATCCAGTTGCTGTCGAAGCTGATCGGCGGCGAGGGCGAATTCGCGATTCTCTCGGCGACGCCCAATGCGACGAATCAGAACACCTGGATCAAGTGGATGCAGGAGGAACTGAAGAAGCCCGAATATTCGAAGATGAAGCTCGTGAAGATCGCGTACGGCAACGACGACGATCAGAAGTCCTTCGTCGAGACGCAGGGCTTGTTGCAGGCTTATCCGAACCTGAAGGGTATCGTCGCGCCGACATCGGTCGGGATCGCGGCGGCGGCGCGTTATATCTCCAGTTCGCCGGCGAAGGGCAAGGTCGTCGTGACGGGCCTCGGCACGCCGAATCAGATGCGCGCGTTCGTGAAGAACGGCACGGTCAAGGCGTTCCAGTTGTGGGATCCGGGTCAACTGGGTTATCTCGCGGCGTTCGCGGCGGCCAATCTCGCATCGGGGACGATCACCGGCAAGGAAGGCGATTCGTTCGAGGCGGGCAAGCTGGGCAAGCGCACGGTGGGCAAGAGCGGGGAAGTGATTCTCGGCCCGCCGACGACCTTCGATGCCGCGAATATCGACAACTTCAATTTCTGACGAGAAGGGCGCGCTTCGAGCCTGAGAGGATGACGAAACGCCCTGCGGGGCGTTTCGTTTTTCAGCGGCTGCCGCGTTGTCGATGCACGAAGGAAAAGCCTTTGCGATCAAAGCGTTGAGGCGATGCTCCCACGGCTATCCACAAGGCTCTCCACAAAAACTGTGGACAACCGCACACATTCATTTGATCCCCTGGCCGCTGCGCATCACCTGCACGGCGGTCGCCGATTCGAACCGCGCGTGCACCATATCCCCGGATTTCAACCCGGCGAGCGGCACATCCGGCGCGGCTTGCAGCGTCACCGTCTTGTTCGGCCCGCGCAGCGTGATGCGCCGGTTCTTCGCATCGACGCGCTCGATCGTCCCGATCACCTCGACGACGCGCGCCTCCGCCGCCACGCCCCCCGACGCGGGAATCAACGCGTCCGTGTCGATGCGCTCGCGGATGCCGTTCGACTTCACCTTCGTCGCGCTCACGAGCACCGCGCTGCGATATTCGATGTTCACGATATCGCCGAGCTGAAGTTTCTTCACATCGCCGACTTCGGGATTCACCGCCACTTCGACGACGCGCCCGCCCGGACCCTGCAGCGACACGCTGTTCGTCGTCGGATCGATGCCGACCACGCGCGCCTGCACCTGTGCGATGGCCGCCGCGCCGCGCGTCGTCGGGGCGGACGCGGCATCGTCGGCGGATGCGCTTCCGACCGCGCCGAAAGCGAGCGCCATGCAGGCAGCGAGAATCCTGACCGAACGATGCGAAATTTGAGATGACGAGCGGAACATGCCGTGCCTCCTTATGTTCGTGTTGCTTCAGTCAACTTGCGGAACGCGCTCAGCGGCGCGACTTGGACAGCAAATGTCCGAGCCCGAGGTTCGTCGCGATCTGCCAGATATAGACGCGCGAGTAACGCACGCCGTAGCGCCGCTCGATCAGTTCGCGCAGACGCGCATTGGTCCACGTATCGCTCTCGAAACCGTGCGCGCGCGCGGGCCCACGCAGCGCGGCGGCGATCCAGTCGAGCGCCTCGCGATCCAGCACCGAGGCGCGCCCGCCGACGCCCATCTTGCCGAGCGCGTCGAGGCCGCCTTCGTCGACGATCGCCTTGTAACGCCGCACCGTTTGCAAGGAAAGATGCAGCGCCTCGGCCACCGCCTCGACCGACGCGCCACCGAGCAGCATGCGTCCGGCCGTCATGCGCCGCACGACGCTCGGCAGTGTGTCGGGACGGGAGAGCATGGCGCGCGCCGCTCGATCGTTAGGATTACTTCGGTTGACCGGGACGTCAGGCGCCACTGTGCGAACCCGAGCCGGTGCCTCGCGCGCGTTCCTGTGCCGGTCGATGCCGGCGAGCGGCGGGTGCAACGTTGCGGCGTCCGTATGCGTTCATGCGTGCCCCCTGGTCGAATGGAGACGGCGGGACTTGATCGGGCGTGCTTGACGTCAGGCCGATGCGTGGCTCGAATAGGAGCCGACTTACAGAGAAGTATCAATAAACGTTTTCAGGCTCGATGGGCAACCATCGGCGAAAATTTTTTGGGCTTGATAAATCCCTGTGAATTGCCTATGAACGCTGCCTATGAGCAGCGAAAACGCGACCGGCGAGCGCGCTGGGCGCAATGTACCGGGTCTGCGTTTCAAAGGACGCGCGCGAACCGCCGCGAGCGAGGCGCGGCCTGCCTCGGCAATGTGCCGACGACGCTCAAACGCGATAAAACTCAATGTCCTGCCCGGCGTGCACTGCACGCTTGAGCCACTCGGGCATATCGCCGATGCCGTCCCACGTATCGCCGCTCGCGTTTCGGAATATCGGCGCCCCGGCATCCGACGAATGCGGTATCAGGGGCAATTGCGGCATCGGCCGCTTTGCCTTGGGTGCGCCATGAGTCCCGTTGGTCTTGGTGAAGGAGGGCGGCGGCGGATTCTCCGCCGGCGCTTCGGCCAATGCTTCGGCCAACGCTCTTTCCGAAATGCCGAACTCAGCCATTCGGCTGCGCAAATACGCAATGATGCTGTCTCGCTTTCTTTCGTCCACGGCTTTCCTGATTCAGCTTTTTGATTTTCAGAGGACGAACCGAAACCCCGCGCGGACCGGGGCGGTTCGATGACTTGAATATATGTGTTTTATGAAGCGTGACGCAGTGCATGGCACGCGTCAATTAGTGTATTACCGCACGCCTATTAATTCGCGCGATGACTTTGCCTTTAATGTGTGCATTGCCACCAATGCGAACGTTCGCCCGCCCGAGCATCGCCGTGACGGACGCGCGAACGGGAAGCGCGCGGAACGTCACGTGGGGAGCCACGAACCGATGGCGAAGCCGCTCCGCCAATTCCGCATGGCGGCCGAAACCTCGCTAACTCTATTGTATGCTGCCGATGGCAACTATTAAAACGTTTTAACGACTGTGTTGTTCCCCAGGTAATTCGGCACCGTGCGCGCGAATGGCGGCAATCAGCTCCGCGGGCGTAATTTCATAACGCACTTCGCGGTGAATGCCGGGTTTGCGCTCGTCGATTTCAATCAGCAGTACGGCTTTGCCGTCCGCTGCCGGTTCGAGGCGCAGCGAACGCACTTCCTGTCCGCTGGCATCGTCGTATTCCGTCAGGAGCGTCATGGCGCCAGTGGCGGCGCTTCTCGGCATCGACATTCTTCCTCCCGTCTTGCGACGTCGTTGTTGTTGTGTCGCCGCGCCGAACACCGGCATGCACGAATATCGGGCGCGCCATGCGGAGTTTCAACTTGGCAAGTGAAGCGGACGCGAAGGATGGCGCGGCCCGCGCCGTCCTCCGGTATCTCATTATTGCCTGTCAAAAGCGCGCGCGTAAAGCGGGAGACCCGTCGAAGCCTTGCGACCCCTAATTTTCTCTGCTCAGGCCGATGTTTCAGGCGCTCGCGCCGATCGCGTCGCGCGCCTGGCTCGTGAGCTCGAACGAGCGCAGACGCGCCTTGTGATCGAAGATCTGCGCGGTGACGATCAGCTCGTCGGCCTGCGTCTGATCGATGACCGAGCGCAGCCCGGCTTCGACATCGGCGGGCGCGCCGACGACCGAACACGCGAGCGAATGCTCGACGCCCGCGCGCTCGGCGTCGCTCCACGCGATCGACTCGACCGGCGGCGGCAATTGTCCGGGCGTGCCGCGCCGCAGATTGATGAACTGCTGCTGCAGCGACGTGAAGTGAAAGCGTGCTTCATCGGCGGTATCGGCGGCGAACACGTTCACGCCGACCATCGCGTAGGGCTTTTGCAGCGTCGCGGAAGGGCGGAATTGCTTGCGATAGACCTCGAGCGCGGTCAGCAGATAATCCGGCGCGAAATGCGACGCGAACGCGAACGGCAGCCCGAGCGCGGCCGCGAGTTGCGCCGAGAACAGCGACGAGCCGAGCAGCCAGATCGGCACGTTCAGGCCGGCGCCGGGCACCGCGCGCACGCGCTGGCCTTCGACCGGATCGGCGAAGTAGCGCTGCAATTCGACGACGTCATCGGGAAACGATTCGGCGCTGCCGTGCAGGTCGCGGCGCAGCGCTCGCGCCGTGGTCTGGTCGGTGCCGGGTGCGCGTCCGAGTCCGAGATCGATGCGTCCCGGAAACAGCGAAGCCAGCGTGCCGAACTGCTCGGCGATCACGAGCGGCGCGTGATTCGGCAGCATGATGCCGCCCGAGCCGACGCGAATCGTCTTCGTGCCCGCCGCGATATGGCCGATCACGACGGCGGTCGCCGCGCTGGCGATGCCCGTCATGTTGTGGTGCTCGGCGAGCCAGTAGCGCAGATAACCCCAGCGCTCGGCGTGCTGGGCGAGATCGAGCGAATGGGCGAAGGCGTCGGCCGGCGTCGAGCCGAGCGGAACCGGGGAAAGGTCGAGTAGCGAGAAGGGGATCATTGCGGCTTTCCGAAAGCGTGACGGATCGCGATGCATCCGGCATCGCGCTGGTTTAACGCGCTGAAAAGACCGATTGTGCCGAAAGTCCGCGGAATCTGCCGGAATGCACCGTGGGGCGAAGTGTCAGGCGAGGCGAGGATAGCCGCGCTCGATGGCCTCGCGCTCGTAGTCGAGAATGGCCGCGTAGTCCGTCTGTGTGCGTCTGACGATGCCTTTGAGCCTCAGCCGTGCGGCGAGCGCGGGGTCGTCCGCGAGTGCATCGGCGAGGGCGTCGAGGATTGCGTCGATGGAATCCGGCGGCACGCGCAGCGACGCGATGAACGGCAGCGCGCTCGCGCCGGCGGTCACGTCGAGCACGCGCACGCCCGCCGTCAATTCGGGCAGATGCGCCTGCGCGAACGCGAACGTGACGCAGTCGATCGCGGCGATGTCAGCGCGCGCTTCGGCGATTGCGGCGAGCGACGCGAGATGCGCGCCGGTTTTCGTCACCGACGCGAAAAAACGCCCGTCGTGCGCGTAAGGAGCGACGGCGTGTCGGAAAAGGTTCATGCCGCTGTTGGAATCGTCGTCGTTGTAGGCTGCGCGCAGGTTCCGGCAGTCTTCGACCGATTGCGCGCCGACACGCGCCCCGACGACGATCACGCTGCGATAAGCGCCGGTTTCGCAGCCGGGCGCGTTGAAATCGGGCGCGCCTACGACTTGCACGCGATTCGCGAGCGCATGCACGAGCGGATAGCCGCAGGTTTGCGACAACAACACGTCGTCGCGCAGCCAGAACGCGGTGAGATCCGCACCGGGATCGACGATCTCGAGCGTATCGCCGCGTGCGCGTAGCCAGTCCGCGAGATGCTCGCGGACACGTTCGAGCAGCGTGCGCCAATCCGCGGCGAGCGCGGGCGCGACGTTGTACATCGGCAGGGCGGCGATCCAGTGCATGACGCGAATCGTACCGTGGGAGGCGTCAGCTCGCGAGACGCGCGGGTTCGCGGCGCGCGTCGCGGCGTCGATCGGCAGATGCGTCCGGCGCGGCGAACGGATGTACCGGTTCAGCAGCCTGCGCGAACGCGTGACGGCTCGCCCATTCGCCGTATCCGCGCACGACGAAACCGCCGTTGCTCGCGCGATAGGCATCGCGCCGCCGTGCATAGATCCGCCCGAGCGCGAACCACGGCACGCCCGGCAGATCGTGATGCACGGCGTGAAAGTTATTGTTGAGAAAGAGCAGTCGCCACGGCCACGCAGCCTCGTTGACGACCGTGCGTTCGCTATGGCTCTCCGCCGCGCGATGCTCCTGAAACGAGCGAATCGACGCCAGCGCGAGCGACGCATAGCCGACACCGAACACGAAGGCGCGCCACGGAATGCCGCATCGCGTGTCGAGCCAGCTCGCGAGCAGCACGAGCGACGCGAGATGCACGATCCAGCTCGCGACGATTTTCCAGCGCCGCTCGACGACGGCCTGCGCCGCCTCGCGCCACGATGCCGCGATCGAGAACCACGGCCCGATGAGCATCCGGCCCGCGAAGGTATTGCGCGCGGCGAGCGCGGCGCGCAGGACGGGGCCCGCGCTCGCCCACTGTTCGGGCGTCACGTAATAGCTCTCGGGATCGCGTCCCGGCTCGGTCAGATGCGCGTCGTCGTGATGCCGCAGATGCGACTCGCGATACACCTCATACGGAAACCACACCGCGAGCGGGGCGATGCCGATGAGCATGTTGACGAGCGGCCAGCGCGTCGGATGACCGTGCATCAGCTCGTGCTGCAGGGACATATACCAGCACGACAGCACCGCGAGCAGCGCGACGGCCGGAACCAGCCCGATCGCGCGCGCGTTGAGCGCGACGCCGAACCATCCGCCGTAGATCGCGACGGCGACCGCCCACGTCGGCCATTCGCTGCGCCAGCGCCAGGTTTCGCGCTGGCGTTGGAGTTCCTGGCGTTGGGCGTCGTCGAGATAGCGGGGCATGGCGGACGTCGAAAATGGCGAAGGGCCATGGTAGCGGCGCGTCGCACGCCTCCCAACCAAGGAATCCGGCTAAGGATTTCGCATTCGACGCAATATGCATCCGATTTTTGACCATGCATCGGCGCACGTTATGCTTTGTCCCTTCATCCTCGCAAGCGCGCGCATATGTCCGAACCGATCGAGCCCGCTTCCGCGCCGCATCAGGCGCATCGCAACCTGCCGCGCAAATCCGCGCGGCTCATCGGCGGGCTGATCGCGTTCAACGTGCTCGCATGGCTCTGGGCGTTGGTCGCGTTCCGTCACTATCCGCTGCTGCTCGGCACGTCGTTGCTCGCGTATTCGCTCGGGCTGCGCCATGCGGTCGATGCCGACCATATCGCCGCCATCGACAACGTCACGCGCAAGCTGATGCACGAAGGCAAGCGGCCGCACTTCGCCGGCTTCTTCTTTTCGCTCGGACATTCGACGATCGTCATCGCCGCCACCGCGCTCATCGCCGCGACGGCGATGGCCGTGCACGGCCGGTTCGCCGAGTACCGCGAGATCGGCGGAATCATCGGCACGTCGGTGTCGTCGCTCTTTTTGTTCGCGATCGCGGCGATGAACCTGTTCGTGCTGCGCGGCGTATGGCGCGCGTTCCGTCGCGTGCGGCGCGGCGAAACTTGCCGCGACGACGACATCGACATGCTCACGGTCGGCGGCGGTCCGCTCGCGCGCATCGCCCGTCCGCTTTTCAGGCTGATCGGCAAGAGCTGGCACATGTATCCGCTCGGCTTTCTGTTCGGCCTCGGCTTCGACACGGCGACCGAAATCGGGCTGATGGGCATCGCGGCGGCCGAAGCGGCGCGCGGCATGCCGGTGTGGTCGATTCTCGTGTTCCCGATGCTGTTCACGGCGGGCATGTCGCTCATCGACACCGCCGACAGCCTGCTGATGACCGGCGCCTACGGCTGGGCCTTCATGAAGCCGATCCGCAAGCTCTACTACAACCTCACCGTGACGCTCGTCTCGGTGCTGATTGCCGTGCTGATCGGCGGCATCGAGGCGCTCGGGCTGATCGCGGACCGGCTGCGGCTGAAGGGCGGACTGTGGGACGTGGCAGCGTCGCTCTCCGAGCACTTCGGGATGCTCGGCTACGGCATCGTCGCGCTGTTCGCGGCGTGCTGGATCGTCTCCGCGCTCATCTACAAGTGGCGCGGTTACGAATCGCTCGACGGCGGCGTCGCCAGATAATCAACGGGCATTCTTCCTGCTTCGTGGATGCGCCAGCCGCTCATCCACATTTCGCATCGAGCGGCGTTCAGGGAGAAAGAACATGAACGACCCGCAAGCGGGGGCCGACTCGCCGCATCTCGACAGCGCCGAGCAGGAGCAAGCCGCCGAGCATTCCGCACCGCATCCGCTCGTCATCCACGAGATCGTGCGCGAGGAAGGCGAAGTCGCGATGGAGCGCACCTTCGCCGCGCTGATGTGGTCGGCGCTCGCCGCCGGCCTGTCGATGGGATTCTCCTTTCTCGTCCAGTCGATTCTCGAAAGCGCGCTGCCGGAGGCCCGCTGGACGGGACTCGTATCGAGCTTCGGCTACACGATCGGCTTCGTCTTCGTGATCCTCGGACGTCAGCAGCTCTTCACCGAAAGCACGCTGACGGCGGTGCTGCCGGTCCTTACGCGGCGCGATTTGTCGACGTTGTTCAAGGCGCTGCGCCTTTGGGCGATCGTGCTTTTCTTCAACCTGGTCGGCACGACGATCTTCGCGGCGATCCTGCAGATTCGCGGCGTCTTTTCGCCGGAAGTGAGCGAGGCGCTCGCCAAGGTCGCGATGACGCCGCTTTCCGCGGATTTCGGCGTGACCGTCGTTCGCGGCGTGTTTTCCGGCTGGTTGATCGCGCTGATGGTATGGCTGCTGCCGAGCGCGCGCTCGGGGCGGCTCCTCACGATCCTGCTCGTGACCTACACCGTCGCCGTGAGCAAGCTCACGCACGTCATCGCCGGATCGGTCGAAGCGGCCTACGCGGTGATGATCGGCGCGGCGGACATCTCCGACTACTTCTTCGTGTTCCTCGTGCCGACGTTCATCGGCAATGTGATTGGCGGCGTGTCGCTCGTCGCGATCGTCAATCACGCGGCGATCGCGCCAGAGATCACGAGCGCGCCGCAGCGGCATCGCGACTAAGCGCGCATCATTTGTTGTTGCCCGCGCCCGTGCCGTAAAGGCCGTTGTTGAAGCCGGTGCTGCCCTCGGCCTTGTGCTTCTTGTCGGCGGTCGCGGCGCGGCCCTGCGCGGCATCCTTCGATTGCGGTTTCTGCGATTCGACCAGCGGCGAGCCCGATGGATTCGCGCGCGAGCTCGAATCCGACTGGCGGCTTTCCTGTCGCTCCGAGCCGCCGCCGTTCGTGATCTGCGCGACGCCGACCGTGCTGAACGTCGCGATGAGACTGGCGACGATCGCGTTCGCGAGCATCGGCGAGGGCCGGCGCGATGCGCCCGCGCGGTCGTGAAAGAAAGTGGACATGGCGATTCCCGGCATGATCGAAAGACTAGCTTTCGAGCATGAACGGTGCCTGACGCGGCAAAGCGGCGCGTTGAAACGCGCGTGCCGTGAATCGTCGGAAGTTCAAAGGACCGTTGCACGCCCGCTTCGTCGCGAGACGCGGGCGCGAACGAGGGATTCGCGCCGCAGCGCGAGCGGCGAAAGCGGTTCTTAGGCCGCTTTCGCCCAAAGCCTGTTGGTCGATCTTTTACGGCTGCCGGAGCCGTCGCGCGGACCGCTGTCGACTGTGTCGAGCGCGACGCGCAACGCTTCGATGCGTTGCTTCTGCGCCGGCACGAGCGCGTAACCCTTGACCACGGCGGCGAGCCGCTCCCGCCAGTATTCGACGTTGAGCGTGCCGGAAGACTGCTTGTGCATCGTGCGAAGTTGCGCGAGTGCGCGCTCGATGTGCTGAAGCTCGACGTCAGCCAACGCCGAGGGCAAGAGACTGCCCTTGGTCTCGTTTTTCTTCTTCATTATTTGGTCTTCCTCTCGGCCATACGACGGCTTGTCCCGACATCGGACACGCGCGCCGTTGAGGCACCCCGTTCACCCGCGCATATTTTTGTGGCTAAGCGGGTGGCCCTTGCTCTTTTCTTCGGATGACCGATCGTTGCCTGTCTCGGCGATTTCGATCGTTAACAAAAATGTACGCAACGCGGACCTGATGGCTCCGTCTGTCATCGCACATTGGTGTGAGAGCAACGCGGGGATTTCGATGTTGCGTCGCGCAAGGGCGACGCAGGCCGATCATTCGTCGTTCGCGGACGGCGTTTTTGCCGTGCGTTTGCCGCTGCGGCCGATCTGTTCTTCCATCGCGAGATCGAGCTTGCTGGCCTTGCGCGGCTTGGCCGGATCGCGGGCGTTGACGAACGCGACGAAGTCGTCCATCGGCATCGGCTCGGAGATTTTCTTCGTGCCTTCGGGCGCGCGCTCGGCGAGATAGAAGTAGCCGCCCGGCATCGAGATGGCCGCGTAATTCGCGTTGCCGCTGCGCGTCTTGAGCCGTTCGACGGCGCTGATGGCTTTGGTCGAGCGCATGGTCCTGTCTGCTTATTTCTGAGGTTCGTCGTGAGCGGTGGCGTCCGCCGGCGCGCATTTCTTGCCCGCGCCTTCGATCCACATGTTCGACGGATGACGCTGCCCCGGATAGTACCGGTACGTGGTCTCGCCGTTGTCGTAGCGGACCTTGATGACGTTGGAATCGCCGAATTCGAGCATCACGCCTTGCGGGATGGACGTCTGCTTGTATTGGGCGTCGTGCTTTTTCGCTTCGGCGGCGATGCATTGCACGATGCCGTTCACCTTGTTTTCCGTCGACGATTTCTCGACTTCGGGTTGTCCTGCATCTTCGTTATGAAATTGGGCGCAGGCGGCGAAAAGCACAGGCAACGCGAGCGCCGCGGCGAGTTTTTTCATGGTCTTTCCCGTTTGATCTTCTGGTGCGGAACACGACATTAGAGCACAAGCCCTTGACAGTCAGGTCACGCTGCAGCAAGGCCCGCGCCCGCGTGCGCCGCGCTTCATGCGTCGGGCGGCACGCCGAGCAGCGGCAGCGTCGCGCCGACGATGCCCGAGAACACCGGCCCCGCGACCGTTCCGCCGTAATAGGTGCCCCCCGTGGGCTCGTCGATCATCACGGCGACGATCACGCGCGGATCGCTCATCGGCGCGATGCCGACGAACGACGCGCGGTACTTGTTCGCCGCATACGAGCGTCCGACCTGCTTGCGCGCCGTGCCCGTCTTGCCGCCGACTCGATAGCCTTCCACCGCCGCCGCGCGGCCCGTGCCGTGGTCGCCGGTCGCGTTTTCGAGCATGTTGCGCACGGCCTTCGCGGTCGCGGGCTTCGTCACCTGCACGGCGTCGCGGCGCGTTTCGCCGTGAATCAGCGTGGCGGGATAAAAGCGTCCGTCGCCGGCGTACGCCGTGTAGATCTGTGCGATCTGCACGAGCGACAGCGATAAACCGTAGCCATACGCCATCGTCGCCTGTTCGATCGGCTTCCAGCGCTCGGGCGCGCGCAGGCGGCCGGTCGCGGCGCCCGGAAACGTCAGCTCGGGCGCGCGGCCGATGCCGTATTCGCGGTACTTGTCCCAGATCGTCTGCGCGGGAATCTGCAGCGCGAGCTTCGTGAGCGCGACGTTGCTCGACATCTGCACCGCCTCGGACACGGTGATGACGCCGTGATTCGACGTGTCGTGAATCACGTTCGGGCCGAGCTTGAACGTGCCCGGCGATGTGTCGATGCGCGTTTCGGGCCGCACGCGGCCGAGATCGATCGATAGCGCGGCGACGAGCGGCTTGATCGTCGAGCCGGGCTCGAAGGTGTCCGTGAGCGCGCGGTTGCGCAACTGCTCGCCGGTGAGGCGCGAGCGATCGTTCGGATCGAAGCTCGGATAGTTGGCGAGCGCGAGCACTTCGCCGTTCTTCGCATCCAGCACGACGACGCTGCCCGCGCGCGCCTTGTGCTTCGCGATCGCCGCCTTGAGTTGCGAATGCGCGAGTTGCTGGATGCGCCGGTCGATCGTCAGCTGAATGGTTTCGCCGTTCTGCGGCATGGCCGGCTCGCCGATCTGCGAGACCACGCGCCCGAGCCGGTCGCGGATCACTTCGCGCTGGCCGGCCGCGCCCGTCAGACGCGCGTCGGCGGCCAGCTCGACGCCTTCCTGCCCGTGATCCTCGTTATTCGTGAAGCCGACGACGTGCGCCGCCGATTCGCCTTCGGGATAGAAGCGCTTGGTGTCCGGCACGAGCGTGATGCCCGCGCGCCCGATCGTCGCGATGCGCTCGGCGGTTTCCGCTTCCACCTGACGTTTGAGCAGGACGAACGCGCGAGTCCCGTCGATGCGGCGCTGCAGATCCTTCGGCGGCATGTCGAGCAGGCGCGCGATCTCGCCACCGTGATCGCCGTCGAAGAGCTTGGGCGTCGCCCAGACTTCGTAGGTCGCGAGGCTGACGGCGAGCATCGCGCCATTGCGATCGACGATGCGTCCGCGCGTCGCCGAGAGCGCCAGCGTGCGCTGATAGCGCTTCTGGCCTTCGCCGATATAGAACTTGTGGTCGATGACCTGGACCCACAGCGCGCGTCCGGCTAGCGTCAAAAACGCCGCCGTCACCCCGATGACGACGAGCCGCGAGCGCCAGGCCGGCAGCCGGTTTGCGAGCACCGCGCTGCGGTGATGCGTCTGGAAATCGCTGCCGCCGCGCGTCTTCTTCTTGAACATCGTGGTCTTCTGATTAAGCTTGGTTGGGCAGACGGGCTAGGGCGGCGTCGAGTTCGGCGCCATCCGGCAGACGAATGCCGAGTTCGCCTTCGAGCACGCGGCGCAGACTGGCCGTGCCGTCGAGTTCGCGATGATCGCTGCCTTCGCGTTCGTCGTGGATCGAGAAACGCCGGTTGAACAGGGCGAGGCGCTTGCCCGGCGCGAGACGCGCGGCGAGCAGGTTGTGCAGGAAGATCGACTGCGGATACATCGACACGAAATGATTGGCCATCTCGTAGTCGGCGTCATACTGCGGATCGAGGTCGAAGCGATAGACGTTCGTCCACGCGCCGTTCACGAGCGCCTGCAGGATGTAGCCGGGCGCTTCGCCGGCCCCTTCGAGGCGGAAAGCGCCGTGCGGCGTGATCTGTTCGAGGCCCGTCTGGAGCGCGAGCGGAGCGGAAAGCGTCATGCCGCCGAAGCCGACGTCGGCGAGGAACGCGCCTTCGTCGAGATCGACGAGCAGCAGCATATGCGTGCGCGCAGGCATGTCAGACAGCTCGCGGCCCCACAGGACGCGTCCTGCGAAGCTGCGCACGCGAAAACCGAGCGCCTGAAGTACGCTGCGAAACAGCAGGTTGTGCTCGTAGCAGTAGCCGCCGCGCCGTCCGGCGACGAGCTTGCGCTGGATCGATTCGAGATCGAGCCGGATCGGGCGGCCGATCAGCACGTCGAGATTTTCGAAGGGAATGGCCTGAGGATGCAGCAGATGCAGCGCGCGCAGTGTGTCGAGCGTCGGGGCGGGCCGCACGGATTCCGCGTACCCGATGCGCTCGAAGTAGGCGGCGAGGTCGATGGAAGTGTCATGTGCGTTCATATGGAGTTCAGGCTTCGTCAAGCTTCGATGTCGCAATGTCCGCGAGTGCTGTCGTCAGGCGCGCATATTTTACGACACGAAAGGTTAAAAATTACAAAATGCATACGTTATTCGTCGCGCGAGCTTGCAACGCGTCGTTCGAATGAACTGTGCCGCATCGATGCAGGTCTTTCCAGGTTCAAGCGCAACTGACAAGGGGCGATACGCCATGCCGAAAGAATCGAACGAAGCGAATCAATCGAAGGAAAACAACCCGGCCAGCGCGACGTGCGCCGGCAAGCATCCCGCGCCGCCATGCACGCTCGTGATTTTCGGAGCGGGCGGCGATCTCACCAAGCGCTTGCTGATGCCGTCGCTCTACAACCTGTCCGCCGACAAGCTGCTCGACGACGGCATGGAGATCATCGGCGTGAATCACGGCGAGCGCGAGACGTCCGAATGGCGCGACGAGCTCACGCAATCGCTGCGCACGTTCGCCGCCGACAAGGCCGCGACGTTTCACACGTCGCAGTTGAACGAGGACGCGTGGAACTGGGTCGTCGGGCGGCTCGAATATTTCCCCGGTGAATTCGAAGAGGACGAAACCTTCGCCCGGCTCAAGGCGCGGCTCGCGCAGGCGAAGTCGGACAACGTCGTGTTCTATCTCGCGGTGGGCGCGCGGTTCTTTCAGCCGATCATCGAGCATCTCGGCGCGGCGGGCATGCTCGAAGAGAAGGACGGCAATTTCAGACGGCTTGTCATCGAGAAGCCGTTCGGCAGCGATCTGGCGTCGGCGCAGGAACTGAACCGCTGCATCCTCAAGTATGCGGACGAGTCGCAGGTGTACCGCATCGACCATTTTCTCGGCAAGGACACGGTGCAGAGCATTCTCGCCGTGCGCTTCGCCAACGCGATGTTCGAACCGATCTGGCGGCGCGAGTACATCGACAACGTGCAGATCACGGCGGCGGAGACGATCGGCGTGGAAGGGCGCGGCAAGTTCTACGAGCAGACGGGCGCGTTTCGCGACATGCTGCCGAACCATCTGTTCCAGTTGCTCGGCATGGTCGCGATGGAGCCGCCGAATTCCTTCGATGCCGAATCCGTGCGCGACAGAAAAGCCGAAGTCTTCGATGCGATCCGTCCGCTCACCGCCGACGACGTCGTGCTCGGCCAGTACGAAGCTGGACCCGCCGGGCCGGGCTACAAGGAAGAACCGGGCGTGGCCAAAGATAGCCGGACCGAAACCTACGCGGCGGCGCGCGTGTACGTGGAGAACTGGCGCTGGGCCGGCGTGCCGTTTTATCTGCGCACGGGCAAGCGGCTCACCGAGCGTCGCACGGAGATCGCGGTGCAACTGAAGGCGGTGCCGTTTTTGCTGTTTCGCGATACGCCCGTCGATGCGCTGACGCCGAATGTGTTCACGCTGCGCATCGATCCGGCGCACGGCACGAGCTTCGATTTCAACGTGAAAGTGCCGGGACCGGTAATGCAGATCGGCAAGGTGCGTTCGAGGTTCGACTATGCCGACTTCTTCGCGGAGCGCGCGAACGTCGGCTATGAGACGCTGCTCTACGACTGCATGCTCGGCGACGCGACGCTCTTTCAGCGCGCGGACAGCATCGAGACGGCTTGGGCGGCGGTGGATCGCGTGCTGCATCCGGACAGTCCGCTGCCCGTGCGCGGTTACGCGGCGGGCAGCGCGGGGCCGGCCGAAGCGGACGAGCTGCTTGCCGACGACGGCCGCGCGTGGCGACCGCTGACCGACGCGCACAAGAAGAACTGAACTCATCTCATCGCAACGCAAACTCAAAAGGACAACGAGCGTGAGCACAGAATCAAGAGCCAAGCAGAAGACCCACGTCACGGCGGACAAACTCGCGATCAAGGCGGAACGCATTCTCGCGATCGATATCGGCGGGACCGGGTTGAAGGCGGCCATCATCTCGGAGGACGGTGAGATGAAGAGCGACCGCGTGCGCGTGGCGACGCCGCATCCGGCGAAGCCCGACGTGGTCGTGGAGACGCTCATCGAACTGATCGCGCCGATCGTCGCCGAGCCGCCGACGCACATTTCCATCGGCTTTCCGGGCGTCGTGCGCGATAACGTCGTGCTGACCGCGCCGAATCTCGGCACGCCCGCCTGGCGCGGCGTGCCGCTCGCGCAACTGATCGCCGAGCGCCTCGGCAACGTGCCCGCGCGCATGATCAACGACGCCGAGATGCAAGGGCTCGCGGCGATCGAAGGGCGCGGCATCGAAATGGTGCTGACGCTCGGTACGGGCGCGGGCACCGCGCTCTTTCGCGACGGCGAACTGATGCCGCATCTGGAGCTCGCGCATCATCCGGTCGCGAAGGACAAGACTTACGACGAGTACATCGGCAACGCGGCGCGCGAGAAGGCGGGCAAGAAGCGCTGGAGCCGGCGCGTGGAGAAGATCATCGGCATCCTGGCGACGCTGACGAACTACGACAAGCTGTGGATCGGCGGCGGCAACGCGGCGCATATCAAGTTCAAGCTGCCGGATAACGTCGCGGTCGTGTCGAATGCGGCGGGCATCGAAGGCGGCGCGCGGCTGTGGCATCCGCGCTCGGTGCGCGAGACGCGCCAGTTGCCGCATTTCAATCAGCGTGAAGGGGCGCACTGATGAACGCCAACAGCAAATACGGACTTCACAGCGTGAACGGCGACGCCGATGCGGCGTTCGCCGCGCTCGCCAAAGCGGAACTCGTCGTCACCGATTGCGACGGCACGCTGCTCCATACCGACAAGGCATTGGGCCAACCGGCGATTGACGCCGTGCGTCGCCTGAAGGAAGCGGGCGTGCGCTTTACCGTGGCGAGCAGCCGGCCGGGCAAGGGCATGAGGCATATCGTTGAGGCGCTCGACGTCGACATGCCTTACGCGTCGTACAACGGCGGCAGTCTCGTCAGGCCGGGCACGTGGGATTTGCTGTCGTCGCACAAGCTGCCGCGCGATGTGGTGCAGACATCGCTCGAGGCGCTCGCGTCGGCGAACGTCGACGCGTGGGTGTTCATCAATGACGCCTGGTATCTGACGAATCCCGAAGGCACCTACGTGCCGCTCGAGACGCGCACGGTCGGCTACGAAGGCGTGCTCGTCACGCGTTTCGACGATGTCGATCTCGGCGAGGTCGACAAGATCGTCGGCTCGACCGCCGATACGGCGCTGCTCGCGCGCGTCGAAAGCAGCGTGCAAAAGCAACTGGAAGGCCGCGGACACGCCGCGCGCTCGCAGACCTATTACCTCGATATCACGAGCCTGGAAGCGAACAAGGGCACCGCGGTGCGAGAACTGGCGCAACTCGCGAACGTGCCGCTCGAACGCGTGGCCGTGCTCGGCGACATGGGCAACGATGTGGCGATGTTCGAGATCGCGGGCGTATCGATCGCGATGGGGCAGGCATCCGACAGCGTGCAGCGTCGCGCGAGCCTGGTCTCGAAGAGCAACGACGAGGACGGCTTCGCGGTCGGCATCGACGCGCTCTTGGCGGCGCGCGGCTGAAGGAAGAAGGGACATCGACGCGCTGCGCAGCCTTGACGGATGAGCGGCCGCGTCGAAGTTCAGAATGATCCGCGTGGTTGGTTCAAAAGCGCGCGCTGCGGATCAGGCTCACGCTCGTTACGGATGATGCAGGGAAATCAACGACGGCGCATCGGTGCGCGCGGGGCGCCGCCACCGGCACGCTCGTCCTTGTGACGGAAGTTGATGCGGCCCTTCGTCAGGTCGTACACCGACAGTTCCAGCGTCACGCGGTCGCCGGCCAGAATACGGATGTGATTCTTGCGCATGCGGCCCGAGGCGTAAGCGCCCACGACGACGCCGTTGTCCAGCGTCACGCGATAGCGGCTGTCGGGAAGCACTTCGTCAACGATACCGTCGAGTTCGAGGAGTTCTTCTTTCGCCATATGGGGGCTCCTGTAATGAGTTGTAGTGGGTGCTGCCGCGCATCGCGCGAAAAACGCGCATTCGACGCCAACGAACCGTTCTGCGCCGCTGCCCGAAAGCGTCGTCGCTACGAATCGTAAGTGGCGATGCAAAGCGTGGCCTGGCGCGTCCATGCACGATAAACGTGCATGCGGGGCGCGCCGCGTCTCTATCTCAGGCTCGTCGTGAGCTTGACGGCATAGGCCGGACGACAGGGCGAACCGCGGATGCGGCGCGCCGTGGCCGGCATGACCGGGACGGCGACATCGGCAACAGCAGAGCCGATGTGCGGTTGAAACGGAAAAGCAACGTGTGCTGCGGAAGTGAGCGCTTCTGCCGTGCGCTTACGTCATGTGCGGTCGATAGGCCGATTTTGCAAGGCCAGATGACATTCTCTCGCAAATCGCTTGATTAGACAACGAATTTCGCCCGAAGGTTCCGAAAAGGAACATTCTTGCTACAGCCAGCCGGCCTTCTTGAAGCGCCAGTAGAGCACGACATCGACCACCAGCATGACCGCGAGACACGTCGGGTAGCCGTAGACCCAGTCCAGCTCGGGAATCGACTTGAAGTTCATGCCGTAGATGCCGGCGATCATCGTCGGCACGGCGAAGAGCGCGGCGAACGAGCCGAGGCGCTTGGTCACTTCGCTTTCCGCGAGCGCGATCAGACCGAGATTCACCTGGATCGCCGTGACGATCATTTCGCGCCGTCCTTCGATGGTCTTCACGATGCGCAGCAGGTGATCGTACACGTCGCGGAAATATTCCTGCATGCCGGAGCACACGCCGGGCGAGCGCCCGCCATACAGCTTGCTGACGGCTTCGAGCAGCGGCGCGGTGTGATGCTGCAGGATCGTCATGCGCCGCTTGAGCGAGTACAGATCCTCGATGATCTCGCGCGATTCCACCGAGCCTTTTTGCTCGAAGATGCGCTCTTCCACTTCGTCGACTTCCGCGCCGAGCGTCTCGAGCACGGGAAAGTATCGATCGACGACCGCATCGAGCAGCGCGTACATCACGAACGCGGGGCCGTGCTTGAGCAGATGCGGCTCGCGCTCGCAGCGCTTGCGCACTTCCTGAAAACCTTGCGTCGTGCGGTTGCGGACCGAAAGCACGTAGTTCGTGCCGACGAACACGTTCATTTCGCCGACGAGCACTTCGCCTTCTTCGTCGAATTCGACCGTATGAAAGACCGCGAACAGCGAGTCGCCGTATTCCTCGATCTTCGGCCGCTGATGACCGTGCTGCGCGTCTTCGACCGCCAGCTCGTGCAAGCCGAACTGCTGCGTCATGTGCGCGAGTTCGCCGGGACCGGGCTCTTTCAATGCAACCCAAATGAAAGAGTCGGGCAGATCGCGATAGGCGTTGATGTCGTCGATCTCGACGTCCGCGAGCTTTCGGCCATTCTGATAAGCCGCGCAATTGACCAGCATGGGGCGCCCTTTATCGTTATCTGGATATAACCGGCCACGTGTCGATGGACGCTCGAAGTCGCGTGATTTCGCCAGGGGCGCGAGCGCGTGGCCTTGATCCATCGAATCTTAGCCGGACACGCGCACGGCTGCCAGCACGCGCGGATTCTCCGGCGCTCGTTGTCTGCCGTCAGTTCGAGACGAGGTCGATGTTGTATTCGGGCGGCGCCGGCAGACTCGGGACGTGCGCCGCCTGCGAATCGAACTTGGTGAGCTTGCCTTCGACCGTCGCGCCGATATCCATGCGCAACTGCTGATAGTAAATGTTGCCCAGCACGCGCGCGTTCGACTGAAGTTCGACGAAATGCGCGACGGTGACATCGCCCGTCACGCAGCCGTTGATGATGACGTTATAAGCGCTCACGTTGCCGCGAATCGCGCCCTGATCGCTCACGACGAGCAGCGTTTCTTCGCCGGGACGGCCGGCCACGTTGCCCGTGACCTGGCCGTCCATGCGCAGGCCTTCGCTGAACTCGAGATCGCCCGAGATATGCACGTTATGCGCGACGAGCGTCGCGAGCTTGGCCATCTTGATGCCGTTGGAATCCTTCTTCGATGAAAACATGTCGAGTCCTTGCGATGCGGTAAAGGGTTGCTGCACGAAGCCCGCGCTGACGCGTGCCGCTCAATTGGGTTTTTGCTGCTTCCTGAGGAAAGCGAGATCGGTCTGCAGACGCTGGATTTCGGCCGCGCTGTCCTTTACGCGTTCTTCCAGCGAGGTACGGCTCGCCATCTCCTGTTCGAGCGCGAGCTGAGCATGCGCGAGCTGCTCGCGCAGCTTCTGCTCGGAGACGGGCGGCGCGCAGAGCGTGTCGAGCTTGCGCACGTCTTCATGCGAGCGTTTGAGTGCGAAGCCTGCGGCGGCGAGCGCCGCGATCGCACACACGGCCGCGATCAGTCCGAGCCAGATGCCCGCGCCGCGCCTCGGCGTCAGCGAATAGGACTGGCGGGAGAGTTGCAGCGACAGCCGCTTCGAATCAACTTTGCGCATGCGACAAACGCCTGAAGAGCGCGAGATAGGGAGAAGGATTGATCTGAGCGCCGTCGACGATCACTTCGAAATGCAGATGCGGCCCCGTCGAGCGGCCGGTCGAGCCGACTTCCGCGATCACCTGTCCCGGCATCACGAATTCGCCGGTTTTCACGAAGATGCGCGACGCGTGTCCATAGCGCGTCACCATGCCGTCGCTGTGGCGGATGTCGACCGAAATGCCGTAGCCGTTGCGCTCGCCCGCCGCGATGACGCGTCCGCCCGCGCTGGCGAGAATCGGCGTGCCCGCCGGTCCGGCGAAGTCGATGCCGGGATGAAAGCTCAGACGCCCCGTGAACGGGTCCAGACGGTTGCCGTAAGGCGAGCCGCTGCGCAGGCCGGGTGCCGGATTGCGGCCGGGAAAGGCCATGTACGCGGCGTAGTGGGCGAGCGTTTGCGTCTGCAATTGCGAGACTTCGTCGTTCAGGCAATCGATGATCCGATGCGCGCTCTTCAAACGCTGCCGCGGCGCGCCCGCCGCCGCGCGGCCGATATCGCACAGGCGCGGCGGCAAGGCGGGGCCGCCCGCGCCGTCGAGCGACGTGGCTGGCTCCTCGCTGTCGGGCAGCGGCGGCACGTCATGCACGCCGGACGTGCCGCCCGCGCCGTGCGCGGCCTTCAGATGCGTGTCGAATTCGTGCAGCTCGCTGACTTGCGCGGACAGGCCTTCGACGCGCGGCGTCAGCTCGATCAGCGCGGCATTGATGCGGCCGAGCTCTTCGATCTCGTACGAGCGGCGCGACATCAGCGTCTGCTCCTCGCCGAGATGGCTGCGCGCGAACATGGTGCCGATCGCGATGCCGAGCGCGAGCGCGGCCACGAGAAGCGTAATGGCGCCGATGACCGCGATGGCGCGCGCCGTGCGGGCCTCGACGAAACGGATGCGCTGGCGGGACATGGACCGCCGTGACCAGATGACGAAAGCCATTAGCGCACGGCGCGGCCCGTCGGGGCAGCGGGAAAGAAACTAGAGGAAATCACGGGAATGGAGTGCGCCGCGCTCTCCACGGCAATGCAATGAAACTGGCCGGCGATTATGCCCGAGCTCGCGTGGGCGAGTGACGTTTCGGAAGGACATCGAAGCAAAATTCCACGAATTTATCGAGTCAAATTTTGTGATGTTCGCGGTGGCGTCACGCATACCACGTTCGGTCTCGAATCGCTGTCAAAAAGCGTGTCGCCGGTCAGGATCACTTGACATCGACCCAGGCCATCTGCGCGCCGTCTCCCATCAGGAAGCCGCGGTTCGCTTCGGCCGCCGCGCGCAGGTAGTCCCATACAGCCGTGATGCGCTTCAGCTTGCGCAAATCCTCGCGGCAGGACAGATAGAAGGCGCGCGTCACGACGATATGGTCGGGCAAGACCGGCACGAAGCGCGGATCGGGCGAAGTCATGAAGCACGGCAGGATCGCGAGCGCGCGGCCCTGCAGCGCGGCGAAGTACTGCGCAATCGCGCTCGTACTGCGCCAGCGCGACACCGCGCCCGGCACCGCGCGTTCGAGATACAGCAATTCGTAGCTGAACGCGAGATCGTCGATATAGCTTGCGAAACGATGATGACGCAGATCGTCGCTCGTGCGGATCGGTTCGTGCGCGTCGAGATAGTCGGCGGTCGCGTAGAGCTTGAGCCGGTAATCGCACAGCTTCGTATAAACGTATTGGCCCTGCTCGGGTCGTTCGAGCGTGACGGCGATATCCGCCTCGCGCTTCGACAGACTCACGAAATGCGGTACCGGCAGCAGATCGATGGAGATGTTCGGATGCGCGTCCTGAAAGCGCGCGAGTTGCGGCGCGAGAAAGAAGCAGCCGAAGCCTTCCGTCGAGCCGACGCGAACGTGTCCGGACAGCGCGTGCCCCGTGTTGGCGATCTGCTCGGTCGCGGACTGCACCGTCGTCTCGATCGAATCGACGTAACCGAGCAGGCGCTGGCCTTCGGCCGTCAGAATGAATCCGCCGCTGCGCGATTTGTCGAACAGAAGCGTGCCGAGCGCGTCCTCCAGCGCGCGAACGCGCCGCGCGACCGTCGTGTAATCGACGCCCAGACGCTTCGCCGCGCCGCTCGCGCGCTGCGTGCGCGCGACTTCCAGGAAGAAGCGCAGGTCGTCCCAGTTGAGGCGCCCGATATCGAGCTTGGCGCTTGGAATAACGTTTGGCATGGCGTTTTTTTGCATATCGATCGGGTGTTTTTCTAGTGCCATGATGGACTTTTGCATAACTATACTCAAGGAAACGAGCGTGCTGCACTGCGCGCCGATTTCTTATAAACGGAGACGACATGCCTTTTCCCTTCGGCGCCGCACCGGCGCTCCGTCCGCGCGTTTTCGTTCCCCTTCGTGACAACTCATCCAAAAGGAGTGACTCGTGAATATCGCTGCTGAACATCCGGCGCAGAGTGCGTCCGTCCGTACGGCCAAACTGCTGATCGACGGCCAGTTCGTCGATTCGAAGACGACGGAGTGGCGCGACATCGTCAATCCTGCGACGCAGGAAGTCGTCGGTCGCGTGCCGTTTGCGACGGTCGATGAAGTCAACGCCGCCGCGGCCGCCGCGCACAAGGCGTTTCAGACGTGGCGCACGACGCCGCTCGGCACGCGCATGCGTCTGATGCTCAAGTTTCAGGACCTCGTGCGCCAGAACCAGAAGCGCATCGCGCGGACGCTGACGGCGGAGCAGGGCAAGACGCTCGCCGATGCCGAAGGCGACATCTTTCGCGGTCTCGAAGTGGTCGAGCACGCGTGTTCGATTTCGACGCTGCAGCAGGGCGAATTCTCCGAAAACGTCGCGGGCGGCGTCGACACGTACACGCTACGGCAGCCGCTCGGCGTGTGCGCCGGCATCACGCCGTTCAATTTCCCCGCCATGATCCCGCTGTGGATGTTCCCGATGGCGATCGTCTGCGGTAACACGTTCGTACTGAAGCCGTCCGAACAGGATCCGCTCTCGACGATGGAACTCGTCGAACTCGCGCTCGAAGCGGGCGTGCCGGCGGGCGTGCTGAACGTCGTGCATGGCGGCAAGGAAGTCGTCGATGCGATCTGCACGCATCCCGATATCAAGGCGATTTCGTTCGTCGGGTCGACGGCCGTCGGCACGCACGTCTACAACCTCGCGAGCCAGCACGGCAAGCGCGTGCAGTCGATGATGGGCGCGAAGAATCACGCCGTCGTCCTGCCCGACGCCAACAAGGAGCAGACGCTCAACGCGCTCGCGGGCGCGGGCTTCGGCGCGGCGGGTCAGCGTTGCATGGCGACGTCGGTGGCCGTGTTCGTCGGGGCGTCGAAGGACTGGGTGCCGGAACTCGTCGAGAAGGCCAGGACGCTCAAGGTCAACGGCGGCACGGAGCCGAATACGGACGTCGGCCCGGTCGTGTCGAAAGCGGCAAAGGAGCGCATTCTCGGGCTCATCAGCAAGGGCGTGGAAGAGGGCGCGACGCTCGCGCTCGATGGCCGCGATATCGACGTGAAGGGCTACGAGAAGGGCAACTTCATCGGACCGACGATCTTCACGAACGTCGATACCGACATGTCGATCTACAAGACGGAAATCTTCGGCCCGGTGCTGTGCGTGCTTGAAGCCGATACGCTCGATGACGCCATCGCGCTCGTCAATCGCAATCCGATGGGCAACGGCGTCGGCCTCTTCACGCAAAGCGGCGCGGCGGCGCGCAAGTTCCAGAGCGAGATCGATATTGGTCAGGTCGGCATCAACATTCCGATTCCGGTGCCGGTGCCCGCGTTCAGCTTCACCGGCTCGCGCGGCTCGAAGCTCGGCGACCTCGGCCCGTACGGCAAGCAGGTCGTGCAGTTCTACACGCAGACGAAAACCGTCACCGCGCGCTGGTTCGACGACGCCACCGTGAACGACGGCGTCAACACGACCATCGCGCTTCGCTAAAGGGAGATGTCCATGCGAATCGGCTTCATTGGTTTGGGTCACATGGGCGGTCCGATGGCCGCCAATCTCCTGAAGGCCGGCCACGCGGTGACGGCGTTCGATCTCGTCTCCGCCGCGCTCGATGCGGCGAAGGCGGCGGGCGCGACGCTCGCCGCATCGCCGCGCGCGGCGGCGGAAGGCGCGGAAGTCGTCATCACGATGCTGCCCGCGGCGCAGCATGTGAAGACGGTCTATCTGGGCGACGACGGCGTGCTCGCGGGCGTTGCGAAAGGCGTGCCGCTCGTCGACAGCAGCACGATCGATCCGGCGACCGCGAAGCTCATCGGCGAGGCGGCGGCGAACCAGGGCAACCCGTTCGCCGATGCCCCCGTTTCCGGCGGCGTCGTCGGCGCGCAGGCGGGTACGCTGACGTTCATGGTCGGCGCCGATGAAACGCTCTTCGAAACATTGCGTCCCGTCTTATCCGGCATGGGCAAGAACATGGTGCGATGCGGCGAAACCGGCACGGGCCAGATCGCGAAGATCTGCAATAACTTGCTGCTAGGGATTTCCATGATCGGCGTCGCCGAAGCGATGAAACTCGGCGAAACGCTCGGCATCGATCCGACGAAACTCGCGAGTATCGTCAATACATCGACTGGGCGTTGCTGGAGCTCGGATACGTGTAATCCCTATCCGGGCATCGTCGAAACCGCGCCGGCGTCGCGCGGTTATTCGGGCGGTTTTGGCGCTGATTTAATGCTCAAGGATCTCGGACTTGCCGTCGATGCAGCGCGCGCCGCGGAGCAGCCCGTATTCATGGGTGCGCTGGCACAACAGTTGTATCAGTCGATGAGCCAGCAAGGATTCGGCGGGCTCGATTTTTCGGGCATTATCAAGTTGTACGCGAAGAACTCTGGCGCTTAATACGGCTCGAACACTTTAGGAAATCGGCACGTATGCGCGTGTCGAATTTAGGGCCGGGAAATAACTGCTTTATTCAGTTGCACTGCACAACGAAGCGCGTAAAGCCTTATTGGATACGATCATCGGGAATACGATGATTCGCTTTCCAAAAAATTGTCCTATTCTGAAAGCACGACGCCCGTCTGCCGTTCGATCAGAACGCTCCGGTTTGCGCCACGGTGCAGGTAGAACGCCCGTCGTTTTCGGGCAATCAGATGAGGAGTACGCGATGCAAGTAACACGTCACTTAAATATGGAATTGCGGCACGCCACGGTGCCGACTTATGTAGCCAGCTATTTCTTCCCGTTGCTGCTATTGGCATACGAAGCTTGGCGAGTGGGGTCTTGGGTGGCGGTGAACGGCTTTAACTTTCTGAACTTCAACTCGATGGGTTACGAGTTCGCGTTGATGATTGCCGTGTTTTGCATGCAGGTCATCGTGGAAATCGCGTTCCTCGCGGGCGCCGTGCTGACGAAGCACAAGGACGTCGGACATAGACTGGCGAATTTGTCCTTGGGGCTTTTCTGTTCGCTCGTCGTGCTCGGGTTCGATCTCGCACTGCAATATGGTTTGAGCGGAAGCTGATCCTTGCTCTTTCCGACGATAAACGCCGGTTGCTTGCAACCGGCGTTCGTTTTTTTTGGATCAGCAACCCGCGGCGCTTGGTAATGCCGGCGGTGTTTCCGATCTTTCCTCGTAGCATTTTCTATCTGCATCTTTTAGCGCGGTGCGCAAGCCTTCTTCCACGACCGGATGATAGAAAGGCAGTTTGAGCGCTTCATCGAGCGTCAATTCCAGTTGCAGCGCCCACGCCAGCAGATGCCCGAGATGCTCCATCGCCGGGCCGCAGCCTTGCGCGCCGCGCAGCTTGCCGGTTTTCGCGTCGGCATAGACGTGCAGCAGGCCGCGATTCTGACGCATGACGCGGCTTCGTCCCTGATTCTCGAACGATGCTTCTCCTGTGACCGTCATCGGCTTGTCGAGATCGTCATACGATGCGCCGACGATCGCCACCTGCGGCTCGCAGAACACGATCGAGAACGGCACCTTGCGCTCGATCCGCTGCACGTCCGGAAAGCGCGCGGCGTTGTCGCCGGCGAGCTTGCCTTCGTCGGCGGCGTCGTGGAGCCACGGGCGTGCGCCGTCGCAATCGCCCGCGATGAAAATCGCGCTGTCGCCGCATTGCATCGTTGTTTCGTCGAAAAGCGGCGCGCCTTTTTCGTTCAGTTCGATGCCCGCGTTTTCCAGCGCGAGCGGCTTCAGATTCGGCGCGCGTCCGGTCGCGGCGAGCACGAGATCGAAGCGTTCGACGCGCGCCACGCCGTCCGGCGACGTGAAGCGCAGCGTCGGCTGGCCGCCCTCTAGCGACATGCCGTCGATTTTCGCGTCGGGATCGAAATAGAACTCGTCGGCGAGCGCGGCGATAAGCGCATCGCGCACCGGTTTGTCCGTAATCGCTCCCGCGCTGCCGCCTTTGCCGAACATGAAAATTTCGATGCCGAGCCGCGCGAGCGCTTGCCCCAACTCGAGCGCGATCGGTCCCGCGCCGAACACGGCGATGCGCTTCGGCAACGTGCGCAGTTCGAAGAGATCGTCGCTCGTGATGAGTTTGTCGCCGAACACCTTCAGCTCGTCGGGCACGCTCGGCGCGGCGCCCGTCGCGATGACGACGCTTTTGGCCTCGACGCGCGTGTCGTCGCCGATCCGCAATCGCGTCGGCGCTTCGAAGCGCGCCTTGCCGCGCAGCAGCATGCCATCCGGCAGCGCTTTGATTTCGTCGAGTACGCCCTTGACGAAGTGATCGCGTTCGCGCCGCACGTAATCGAGCACGCGCGCGCGATCGGCTTCGAGCGCGTGCGTGCCTTCGATGCCGCGCGCGGCGAGCGAATGCGCGTCGTGCAAGCCGTTGGCCGCCGCGAGCAGCAGCTTCGACGGCATGCAGCCGACGCGCGCGCAGGTCGTGCCCGGTTCGCCGCCCTCGATCAGCACCGCGTTCGCGCCCGCGAGCCGCGCCGCGCGAAACGCGGCCATGCCGGCCGTGCCCGCGCCGATCACGGCGACGTCCACCTTGATTGGGTTCATTCCGTTGTCCGCCATCAGCCGTTATCCGCGAATCCCGGATAGAGCGTCATGCCGCCATCGACGAAAAGCGTCGTGCCGACGACGTAATCGCTATCGTCAGACGCAAGCCACACCGCCGCGCGCCCGATATCCTCGACCTCGCCGACGCGCCCATACGGAATCAGCGTCAGCAACTTGTCGAGCTTGTCCTGCGTATCCCAAGCGTCCTTGTTGATCGGGGTGCGGATTGCGCCGGGCGCGATGCCGTTCACGCGAATGCGCTGCGGCGCGACTTCCTGCGCGATGGTTTTCATCATCATCTGAATGCCGCCCTTGGACGCAGCGTAGTTCACGTGTCCCGCCCACGGAATGACCTCGTGCACGGAACTCATGCAGATGATCTTCCCGAGCGCCTTCGACACGTCGCGCATGCCGCGCCGCTCGAATTCGCGCACGGCGCGCTGCGCGGTGAGGAACTGGCCGGTGAGATTCGTTTCGATGACCGTCTTCCAGTCGTCGAGCGTGAGCGCGGTGAACTTCGCGTCCTTCTGCAAGCCCGAATTCGCGACGACGATATCGACCGTGCCGTAGCGCTTCACGACGGCATCGAACATCGCGTCGATCTGGGTTTCGTCGGAGACGTCCGCGCCGACCGCGAACGCTTCGCCGCCTTTCGCCGTGATCGCGGCGGCGAGCTTTTCGGCGGGTTCCGCGTGCGAGTGATAGTTGATGGCGACGTGCGCGCCCGCATCGGCGAGCGCGGTCGCGACGCCCGTGCCGATGCCCGAACTCGCGCCCGTCACGAGCGCAATCTGGCCTGCGAGGGGTTTATGCATATGCGCTCCTGCATTTGTATTAATTTGTGCCTGAGGCAAATTGCGCGCCCGCCGGCGCAAGTTCGCGAACAGGAAACGCCGATAATGCGGCCTTTAGGCTACGCGCGCGGGAACCATGTTTCGACTGCAGCTATTTTTCGTCTTTCTGATGGCATTCCATCTATCGGACAGTCATGCAACCAGCGCCTACGACGCGTTGCGTGCGCCGGTTCCCGCATTGCCCGGCGAACGCGTCGTGCAAGTGCCGGTCGGCGAGCGCGGCGATACCGCGCAATTGCAGGTGACGATCGCGATGCCGGAGGGCGCGGGACCGTTTCCGCTCGCCGTCATCAATCATGGCGGTTACGGCAAGAAAACGAAGGCGACGATGCCACGCTTTCATCTCACCTATCTGGCGAACTACTTCATGTCGCGCGGCTATGCGGTTGCGCTGCCGATGATGCGCGGCTACGCGGGATCGACGGGCGAACTGCGCGCGCACGGGTGCGATCTGGCGGGGCTCGCGAACAAGGCGGCGGACGATATCGGCAAGGTCATCGCGTACATGCGTCAGCAGCCTTACGTCGACGGTTCGCGCGTCGTTGTCGCAGGAGAGAGCGCGGGCGGTTGGTACAGCCTCGCGTTCGGGGCGCGAAACGCGCCGGAAGTGAAGGGCGTCGTGAACTTCTACGGCGGCGTGCGCGTCGACGTATGCGCGTCGGACGACGCTGCGCTCATCCGCGACAGCGCGGCGCTCGGCGCGCGTGCGCACGTTCCGTCGCTGTGGCTGTACGGCGAGAACGATTCGTTCTTTCCGGCCGGCACCTGGCGGGAAATGTTCGCGCGCTACACGTCGGCGGGCGCGAACGCCGAACTGGCGAACTACGGCGCCTTCATGACCGATTCCCACAAGCTGCTGGGTTCATGGGAAGGCTTGCGCGTGTGGACGCCGAAACTCGATGCGTTCCTGAAGAAAATCGGCATGCCGTTCGCGTCGATTTACCCGGAGAACATGCCGATGGCGACGCCGCCCTCGAGCGGATACGCCGCCGTCGACGACATCGCCGCCGTGCCGTATCTCGGCAGCGAGGGCATGCGCGCGCTGTATCGGAAGTTCCTCTCGAAGCCGATTCCGCGCGCGTTTGCAATCGGACCGAACGGCGGCGCGGCGGCGCACGGCGGCTTCGATCCGTTGACGCAGGCCCTGCGCGACTGTGCGGCGCTCACGGCCGATTGCCGTCTCTATGCGTACGACGATCAGGTGGTCTGGACGCGCTCGGGCCCGCCCGCGACCGGTTTCGCCGCGCTTGCCGATGCGAGCGCCGTGCCGTTCATCGACGCCGCCGGTCGCAAGGGCTACGACGCGTTTCTGAAGTTGCCGCGTCCGCGCGCTTTCGTGATCGCGCCGGATGGCGCGTGGTCGATCGCGGCACTCGGGCCGGACCCGATCGCATCGGCGATCGCGCATTGCAGTCGCAAGCATCGCGGCTGCGCGCTCTACGCGGCGGATGGCGACGTCGTCTGGACGGCTCAGCCGCCCGTCAGATCCCGATAAACCTCCGCGTACTTGAGCGCGGCGTCTTCCCAGCCGAAGCTCTGGCCCATCGCGCGCTTGACGACGGCCTTCCACTCCGTGCGACGCGCCTTGAGCGCGAACGCGCGCCGGATCGCGCCGACGATGCCCGCGCGATCGAAAGTATCGAAGACGAAGCCGGTCGCGAGATCCTCGGCGAGATTTTCGAGCGATGAATCGACGACGGTATCCGCGAGCCCGCCCACGCGATGCACGAGCGGCAGCGAGCCGTACGCGAGCGCGTAGAGCTGCGTGAGCCCGCACGGCTCGAAGCGCGACGGCACCATCACGACGTCGCTGCCCGCGATGATCGAATGCGAAAGCGTCTCGTCGAAGCCGAGTTCGACCGCGACCGCGCCCGGATGCGCCGCCGCCGCGTTCTTCATGCCGGTTTCGAGCGCCGGGTCGCCGGTGCCGAGCACGACGAGCTGGCCGCCGCGCTGGACGATATCGGGCACGGCCGAAAGCAGCAGGTCGAGTCCTTTCTGCTCCGTCAGACGGCTGACGACGCCGAAGAGCAGGGCGTCGTCGTCCTTCGCGAGACCCATGCGCTCCTGCAGCGCCGTCTTGCATTTCGACTTGCCGCCGATCTTCGCCTGCGTGTATTTCGACGCGATGGATTCATCGGCGGTCGGGCTCCAGATCGAATAATCGACGCCGTTCAGAATCCCGGTGATGTCGTGCGTGCGCGTCTGCAGGAGACCGTGCAGTCCGGCGCCTTGCGCCTGCGTCTGGATTTCGCGCGCGTAGGTCGGGCTGACGGTAGTGATGCGATCGGCGAAATAAAGCCCCGCCTTGAGAAACGAGACGTGGCCGTAGAATTCGACGCCTTCCACCGCGTAGAAATCGCCGGGCAATTGCAGCGCGCCGAATTCCGAAGCCGGAAACGTGCCTTGATACGCCAGGTTGTGCACCGTCATCACAGTGCCGACCCGCGCCGCGCCGCCGCGCTCGAACGCGCGCAGATACGCCGGCGCAAGTCCCGCATGCCAGTCGTGAGCGTGGACGATACGCGGCTTCCATGCCGGGTCCACGCCCGTCGCGATGCGCGCCGCCGCCCAGCCGAGCAGCGCGAAGCGGCGATCGTTATCGGCATAGGGGCGATTCGTCGCATCCATATACGGATTGCCCGGACGATCGTAAAACTGATCGGCGCGCACCACATACACGACGATGCCGTGCGGCTGCAGCACGCCGCGCTCGAGGCGGATATTGCCCGCGCCGAACGCGCTGCCGAGATCGGCCACGGGCTGAAGATCGTCGAGACCCGCGAGCACGGCGGGAAAGCCCGGCAGCACGACGCGCGCGTTCGTGCCCAGTTGCGATTGCGCGGGCGGCAACGCGCCGACGACATCGGCGAGGCCGCCGGTTTTCAACAGCGGAAACATTTCTGCTGCGGCATGCAGCACGCATACGGTCATCGGCACTCCCGTCGATTGGTTTTTATTGGCCGGCGCGCGGCGTCTAACGCTGTCCGAGCCGCGCCAGCGCGTCGCGTGTGATGAGCGTGACGCCGGACTCCGTGCGGAAGAAACGCGCGGCATCGTCGTCCGGATCCTCGCCGACCACGAGACCTTCGGGCACCGTGCAGCCGCGGTCGATCACGACCTTCTGCAAACGGCAACTCGGCCCGATGGTCACTTGCGGCAACAAGACTGCCTCATTGATGTTACAGAACGAGTGGACCCGCACCGCCGACGAAAACACCGACTTCGACACCTGCGATCCCGAGATCACGCAGCCGCCGCACACGAGCAGATTGGTGATCGCGCCTTGCTGCCCGTTCAGGTCGCGTACGAACTTGCCGGGCGGCAACTGCTCCTGATTCGTCCAGATCGGCCATTTGCGGTCGTACAAATCGAGCTCCGGAATCGTCGATGCGAGATCGAGATTCGCGGACCAGTACGCATCGACGGTGCCGACATCGCGCCAGTACGCGGGCGCTTCCGGATCGCTGCTCGACGTCACGCACGACATGCTGAACGGATGCGCGATCGCCTTGCCGGTCGTCACGACGCGCGGAATGATGTCCTTGCCGAAATCGTGATCCGTGTTCGACGTCTCGATGTTTTCCTGCAGCAGGTCATACAAATACTTCGCGCTGAACACGTAGATGCCCATGCTCGCGAGCGCGATGTCGGGCTTGCCGGGCATCGCGGGCGGATCGGCGGGCTTTTCCAGGAAATCGGTGACGCGGCGGTTTTCATCGACGTGCATCACGCCGAACGCGACCGCATCCATGCGCGGCACCTCGATGCAGCCGACCGTGCAGTCCGCGCCGCTTTCCACATGGTCGAGCACCATGCGCGTGTAATCCATCTTGTAGATGTGATCGCCCGCCAGCACGATGACGAACTCCGGCCCGATCGAGCGGACGATATCGAGGTTCTGATAGACCGCGTCGGCGGTGCCGCGATACCAGCTCGAATCCACGCGCTGCTGCGCCGGCCAGATATCGATGAACTCGTTGAACTCGCCGCGCAGGAAACCCCAGCCGCGCTGCAGATGGCGGATGAGCGAATGCGCCTTGTATTGCGTGACGACCGCGATGCGGCGGATGCCGGAATTGAGGCAGTTGGACAGCGCGAAGTCGATGATGCGGTACTTGCCGCCGAAGTGGACGGCCGGCTTCACGCGCTTGTCGGTGAGCGGACCGAGCCGGGTGCCGCGCCCGCCGGCGAGGACGATTGCGAGGGTCGACTTCTGCAAATCGGTGCGATTCTTAGCCAGCATCTCCATGTCAGCCTCCTGATTTGACCTGCGACTATTGATGTTCGATGTCTTGCCGTGTGTGCGTCCTCGTATGCTTTTGTCGGTATCTGTCGATGGAGCATTATCCGGCGCGCATTCGAATTCGTGTGCTGAAGTCGCCCGTTTTTTTCGCCGGGCGATGCGGACCGTTTCGCCGTCCGCATCGAGCAATGCGTGTGCCGAACGCGCACGAGCGTGCTGCGGTGTTGCAGACGCGCGACCTTTGGACTTCCTGTCGGTCGCATCGCTCGACAAAACGCGTCCGCGCAATTTATAACGGGCACGCCATGCCGCAGTGCGTCGAGGCACGGCACAATATGAAGGTTGCACTGCCCGCGCACGGCGTCCGCGGGCGTGCTTTCCGAAACCATCGTCGCGTTGCGCTGCACGGCGCTGGCGCGCGACGAGCGTTTCGACGTTTCATCCGACCGGACACGATCAATCGGGAAAGCAGAACATGAACAACGTCCTGAGCATTCAATCGCATGTGGTGTTCGGCCATGCGGGCAACAGCGCGGCGGTTTTTCCCATGCGGCGACTCGGCGTGAACGTCTGGCCGCTCAACACCGTGCAGTTTTCCAATCACACGCAGTACGGCCGCTGGACAGGCAGCGCCTTCGATGCCGACGAATTGCAGAACGTCATCGAAGGCATCGGCGCGATCGGTGTGCTCGGGCGCTGCAACGCGGTGCTCTCCGGTTATCTCGGCGCGCCGGAGCAGGGCCGCGCGGTCGTCGAAATCGTGAAGATGGTGAAGGCGGTGAATCCGCGCGCGCTTTATTTTTGCGATCCGGTCATGGGTCAGACGGGCGGCTGCACGGTCGCGGCCGGCATCGAGGATTTCCTCGTCACGACGATGCCCGGAATCGCCGATGCGATCATGCCCAATCACGTCGAGCTGGAAAAGCTCGTCGGGCGTCCGATCGAGACGGTCGAGGAAGCCGTCGACGCATGCCGCGAAGTGATCGCGCGCGGGCCGCGCATCGTGCTGGTGAAGCATCTGCTCGATCGCAACAGCCGCGCCGACACCTTCAATATGCTCGCCGTCACGCCCGGCGAGGCGTGGTTCGCGCAGCGCCCGCTGTATCCGTTCGCGCGCCAGCCGGTGGGCGTCGGCGATCTGACCAGCGCGGTCTTCGTCGCGCGCACCTTGCAGGGCGACTCGCTGCGCACCGCGCTCGAGCACACGCTCGCGGCGGTCAATGCCGTCGTCAAGGCAACGTACGATGCCGGGCGTTACGAACTGGAGATCGTCGCATCGCAGGACGAGATCGCGAAGCCGACCGACCGTTTCCCCGCGATCCGCGTGACCGGCACGGAGATGGTCAAGGGCGGCTAGCTCGCGTCCATCAGACCGAAACGCCACGAAAGGCGCCGCGTCGCGGAAAGCAGCGCGCGGGCGAGCGGGCCGTCCGCGGCGCTGTCGAAGCCCCCCGACGAACCGATCAACGCGATCACGAGGCACACGCTGCCGGTGTGATCGAACACGGGCGCGGCCAGCGTATGGATGCCGGGCACCGGCGCGCCGAGCGCCGTATCGAGGCCGCGTTCGCGGATGTCGTCGAGCCGTGCGCGATACGCGGCGTCGCTTCCCGCAGCCGCTTGCGCGCCCGCGAGGCGGATGGCGTCCTGCGTCATCAGGCTCGCGAGCATGTCGGCGGGAAGGTGCGCGGCGTACACCCGCCCGATCGCGGTGTTGACGAGCGACATCACCGTGCCGACGCGCAAGCTCACATGCTGCGGCCGCGCCGATTCCTCCAGCCGGATCACGGTCGGGCCGAGCGGTCCGAGCGCGGCGGCGGCGACCGTCATCGATGTGCTCGCGGCGAGCGCGACGATCTCGGCTTCGGCATCGCGGATCGGCGAAAGGCGCTGCAGCGCGATCAGCCCGAGCTCGCGGCTCAGCGGGCCGGCGTGGAATAACCCGGCGTCGTCGCGCGCGAGCAGGCCGACCTTCACCAGACTCACCAGATGCGCGAACGCCTTCGCGGGCGGCATGCCGGCCGCGGCCGCGAGGTCGCGCAGCGTGAGCGGCTCGCCGGCGGCGACCAGCGCGCGCAGCAGATCGCCGGTCGCGTCGAGCGCGTTGATGCCGCGCTGCGGTTTCGTGTCTTCGTCGAAGATCGTCATGAAAGCAGCCCGGAAATGTCGCGCGCGGCGTCCTTCAGCGCGTGCGCGAGCGGGCCGTCCCACGCGACGTCGACGAGGCCGGTCGGTCCGATCGCCGTCAGTGCGAGCTGCATCCGATGCGCGCCGTCGAACACCGGCACGCTCATGCTGCTCACGCCGGGACTCGGCGCATCGACGCTGCGTTCGATGCCGCGCGCGCGAATCGCTTCGATGCACGCGGCCATCTCCGGCGCATCGGCTTCGGCCTGATGCGCGAGCATCGCGGCGACGCGGGTGTCGTCGTCGAACGCGCGGAACACGCGGCCCGTGGACGTCGCCGAGAGCGACATCACCGTGCCCACGTGCAGATTCACATGCAGCGGATAGCCGCCGCGCTCATAGCGCACGATCGTCGGCCCTTGCGGCCCGGCGACGCTGACCGCGACGCTCATGCCGGTCGCGAGCGCCAGCGCCGACACGCGCGGCGCGGCGGCCCGATACGCCGGCTGATGCTCGAGATTCAACAGGCCGAGCCTGAGCGAGAGCGGCCCCGGCTCGTAATTCCCGGTGAGCGCGTCGCGCTTGACGAGACCGAGCCGCGTCAAGCTCACGAGGTACGTGTGGGCCTGCGCGGTCGACAGTTCGGCCGCTTCGGCCAGCGCGCTCAACGCAAGCGGCTCGCGACGCGCGGCGAGCGCATCGAGCAGACGCGCGCCGACTTCGACGCTCTGGATGCCGCGCTGTTTCTTTTCTTCGCCGATTTCGGAACGAGCCAAAAGCACTCCGCGATCTATAAAGGATGAACGAACCGCAGATGTTAGCCGAGCAGGAATCATCCGATGAAGCGATTCGGTACTTACCCGTAATTTGCAAATAGCAAGTACGCTTGCTGTTGACAAACAACGGCATCACGCCGATCATCAACCCATCCCCACGAGAATGGAAGCGAGACACGACCATGGCAAAAGCATTCGCATCGCAGGCCGATCTGGAAGAGAAGAAGATCACGTTCACGCAACTCTCCGAGAACGCGTACGCGTACACGGCGGAAGGCGATCCCAACTCGGGCGTGATCATCGGCGACGACGGCGTGCTCATCGTCGATACGACCGCCACGCCCGCAATGGCGCAGGATCTCATCGCGAAAATCCGCAGCGTCACCGACAAGCCGATCAAGTACGTCGTGCTGTCGCACTATCACGCGGTGCGCGTGCTCGGCGCGTCGGCGTATTTCGCGGAAGGCGCGCAGCAGGTCATCGCGAGCCGCGGCACGTATGAAATGATCGTCGAGCGCGGCGAGCAGGACATGAAATCGGAGATCGAGCGCTTTCCGCGCCTTTTCGCCGGTGTCGAGACGGTGCCGGGCCTGACGTGGCCGACGCTCGTCTTCGAGAAGGAAATCACGCTGTTCCTCGGCAAGCTCGAAGTGAAGATCGCGCATCTCGGCGCGGGTCACACGAAGGGCGATACGGTCGTCTGGCTGCCGTCGCAGAAAGTGCTGTTTTCGGGCGATCTCGTCGAGTACGACGCCGCCTGTTACTGCGGCGATGCCCAACTCGAAGAATGGCCCGCGACGCTCGAAGCGCTGCGCGCGCTGAAGGCCGACAAACTCGTGCCGGGACGCGGTCCGGCGCTGCTCTCGCCGGCGGAAGTCGACAAGGGCCTCGATTACACGAAGGACTTCGTCACGACGCTCTTGCAGGCGGGCCGCGAGGCCGTCGCCGAGAAGCTCGACCTGAAGGGATCGATGGCGCTGACGCGCAAGGCGATGGATCCGAAATTCGGTCACGTCTTCATCTACGAGCACTGCCTGCCGTTCGACGTCTCGCGCGCTTACGACGAAGCGAGCGGCATCAAGCATCCGCGTATCTGGACGGCCCAGCGCGACCAGGAAATGTGGGCCGCACTGCAGGACTGACCGCCGTTTCTTGCGGCGCGCACTGACGCGCCGCTTCTCCCTCTCTCAAGGCAAAAGGCGCGCGCAAGACGCCGGCCTCATTACGCCCATCTGGAGCGAGACATGTCGAAGTCGATCAGCACGGCGGCGCTTGAGCCCAGCGCCGTCGCGGATGCGCACGCCCAATCGGACGACGCGCTGTTCCGCAAAATCGCGTGGCGCATCATTCCGTTTCTGTTCCTGTGCTACGTCGTGTCGTTTCTGGACCGCATCAACATCGGCTTCGCGCAATTGCAGATGAAGCACGATCTCGGCTTCTCCGATGCAATGTACGGCCTCGGCGCCGCCGTGTTTTATGTCGGCTACGTGCTTTTCGAAGTGCCGAGCAATCTGCTGCTCGCGAAGTTCGGCGCGCGCCGCACGTTCACGCGGATCATGCTGCTGTGGGGCGCGGCGTCGGTCGGAATGATGTTCGTATCGACGCCCGGCCATTTCTATCTGCTGCGCTTTCTGCTCGGCGTGTTCGAAGCGGGTTTCTTTCCGGGCATCGTGCTTTATCTGACGTACTGGTTTCCGGCGAAACGGCGGGCGGGCGTGATGTCGGTGTTCTTCGCGGGCGTGGCCGTCGCGGGCGTGTTCGGCGGACTCGTGTCCGGCTGGATCATGCGCGACATGGCCGGCGTGATGGGCCTGCACGGCTGGCAGTGGATGTTCGCGATCGAGGGCGCGCCCGCGGTGCTGCTCGGTCTTATCGCGTTGCGCCTGCTGGTGGACACGCCGCGCGATGCGCAATGGCTCACGCAAACGGAGCAGGATCGGCTCACGGCACTCTGCGCGACCGGCCATCACGAGAAGCACGATAACAGCGGCATGCTCGATGCGCTGCGCAATCCGCGCGTCTATCTCTTCGCGTTCATCTATTTCTCGCTGACGTGCGCGTCGCTGACGCTGAGCTTCTGGATGCCGCTGATGATCCGCGACTTCGGCATCACCGATGTCATGTCGGTCAGCCTCTACACCGTCGTGCCGAACGCGATCGGCGCGGTGGGTCTGATTCTGATCGCGCGCCATTCGGATCGCGTCGCCGAGCGGCGCAAGCACTTCGCGTGCTGCACGATCGGCGGCGGCATCGCGCTCGCGGCCCTCACGCTGCATTTTCCGAGCTTCCCGCTGATGCTCGCGATTCTCTCGCTCGCCGCGACGCTGATTTTCGCCGCGCTGCCGATCTTCTGGGCCGTGCCCGCCAGCCATCTGCCGGGCAAGAGCGCGGCGGCGGGCATCGCTTTCATCAGCAGTATCGGCATCACGAGCGGGATCGTGAGTCCGTGGGTGATCGGCCAGATCCGCACCTCGACGGGCAGCATGGATCTCGCCGTGCATCTGCTTTCGTTGCTGCTCTTCGCGAGCGGCGCCGCGCTGTTTTTCGGGCTGCGGCGCGGCAAGTGAGCGTCAGGCCGCAGCCGCGGCCATCGCCTTGAAGTTTTCCGGCGTCGCGAAGGCGAGATATTCGGCCTGCATGTCGGGTGTGAGGAATTCGAGCATCGTCGAGTTCTCGATCCAGAATTCGATGACGTGGAAGAAGTTGTCGCCGCGCGTGCAGCGCACCGCGCGCCAGCCTTCGCGTTCGCCGATCGCGATGACTTCCTCTGCGTTCAGCTTCGTCGCGATGGCCATGTGGAACGCGCTGTACTGCGGGCGCTTCACCGTGTCCGCGCCATAGCTGACGCTTTCCTCGTGACCGCCGCCCGGCGTGATGACCTGATCGCTCGGATAGACCTCGATGATGCTGCCGCGATCGTCGCCGGCGACCGCCATCCACGCGCCGGGAAAGGGCGAGAAGGGCGCGGCGAAGCCATCCCACAGTTCGGCGAGCACTTGCGCGACGTGTTTCGGATCGTGGGCGGGAATGGAGGCGTGGAAGATCATTGCGATGGACTCCGGTGGACGTGGGGCGGATTGCGCGGCGATTGCAGAGCCGCGCGGTGGAATGTCGATTCGCAGTGCTATGGTGTGCCGGGATTCTTCCAGAGTCTATTGTTATGAGTGTTTTCAAACGCGTCAGGACTCAGCGCTTATCCGACAAACGCCGAACTTGTTATTAAGCCGCCGCAACAGAGCGCCAATCGCTACGCCGACGCAAACGCGCCGATATCCGCCGTCAGCCGCGCCGCGTCGCTCAGAAAGATGCCGTGCGGCGCGCCTTCATAGACGACGAGCCGCGCGTTCGGAATCAGGCGCGCCGTGCGCTGCGAAGTCAGTTCGAGCGGATTCGATTCGTCGCGATTGCCTTGCACGATGAGCGTCGGGACGTCGATGTCGCGCAACTCGTTGCGGAAATCGCCGCGATTGACGGTTTCGTTGCACGCGAAAAGCGCCTGATGCGACGTGCGCAATGCCATTTCCCGAATCCAGTCGATCATGGCCTGCGACGCGCCCGGCCCGGCGAAGGGACGCGCGTTGTCGGCCAGCCATTGCGGATAGTCCGTCGTCAAGTCGTGCAGGAAGGCATCGTTGTAGTCGCGGTCGATGCCGTCGGGATTGTCCGGCGTCTTCGCGAGCATCGGCAAGGTCGAAGCGATCAACGCGAGGCGCGCAACGCGCGTGCTGCCGTGACGCGTCAGATAGCGCACGGCTTCGGCGCCGCCCATCGAATACCCGACGAGCGTCACGTCCGACAGATCGAGCGCATCGATGAGTGCGGCGAGATCGTCCGCAAGCGTGTCGTAGTCGTAGCCGCCGCCCGGATCGCTCGATCGTCCGTGGCCGCGCCGGTCGTAGATGACGCAGCGAAAGCCCTGTCGCGCGAGCGACAGCATTTGATAGGCCCACATGTCGCCTGGCAGCGAATAGCTCGGAACGAAGACGATCGTCCTGCCGTTGCCCGGCGTGCCTTGCGGATGCCAGTCGCGATAGAACAATTCGACGCCGTCTGCGGTCGCGATAAAACCTGGGCGTGAGTGCTTTGCAGGCATTTCCGTCTCCTCGTCGATGAACAGTGTGAGTGCATCGTCGCAGGAGAAAGTGAGCCGGACAATTACGCCAGAGGTAATAGGCCGTGTGCAAAAAAACGCCGCCCGGGGAGGCGGCGAGAGCGTCCGCTTGTGGGCTCGTTAGTCGAGTGCGGACGCTTGAGGAGACAGGGCGAATGAACTCAGTATGGCAAAGCGCCGCGCCGCACACAATCGCCGATTCGAATCACTGCATTTCAGCATGACCTGAAGATAGTTCGATATGCAGATTAAACGATCCGGCATTGCTATTTTCGGATTTATCTCGTGCTTTACGGTATTCCTATGAACCTTGATTCATATAAACTCAGCACGCGTTTCAAACACCGTTCTATTGCAGTCATTCATGTACTCCGATTCATTCGCACCTCCGCTCTCTTTGTCCGATCCGGACCACGCGCTGGCCGTCGCGCTCGACATTCGCCGCTCGGGCGACTGGCTCGCGCTCGAACGTTTCTGCGTCGAAGCACTGGAACGATTCCCGAGAGACTACGAGCTTCGCTGGCAACTGAGTCATTGCTATTGGCTGCGTCACGACAGCGTATCGGCGGAAGCGATCATGCGCGAGGCCGCGCGGCATCATCCGGACAATGGTCACGTGACCGGCGCAATCGCCATGTACCTCAACGAGCAGTCGCGCTACGGCGAAGCGGAAGCGATGTACCGTCTGGCGCTCTCGCAGACGCCCGATGCGGCCTGGCTCGCCGTCGATCTCGCCGACCTCGAATTGCGGCGCGGCGCGTGGCGCAGCGGCTGGATGCGCTTCGATCGCCGCACATCGCAACAGGGCGACAACGGCGTCGTCGCGCGCATGGAGCGGCTCGCGCCGGGCTGGCGCGGGCAGCCGCTCGACGGCAAGCGCGTCGTGGTTTACAGCGAACTCGGCCTCGGCGACGACATTCAATTCGTGCGGTACTTTCCGCAATTCGCGGAGGGCGTGCGAAGAAACGGCGGCGCGGCGCTATTGGCGGTGCGTTCGGCGCTGTATCCGCTGGTGCGGCGGTTCGTGCCGGACTGCGTGCAGATCGAAGCGCACGACTTCGGCACGGTGGATTACACCGTCGGCATGATGAGCCTGCCTGTCTGGATCGGTCTGCTGCCGCATCACGTCGATGGCCGCGCGTATCTTCACGCCGCGCCTGAGCGCATCGACGCGTGGCGGCGCGAACTCGCATCGGACGGCACCCATGCGTTGCGCGTCGGTCTCGTGTGGGCGGGCAGCCCGACGCATCGTCGCGACGCCCAGCGCAGCATTCCCGTCGAAGCGCTCGCGCCGCTCTGGAGCCTGCCGAACGTCACGTTCCATCCCGTTGCGCCGGGCCGCGAAGACGATATTGCCGCAATGCGTTCGGCGGGCGCGCGTATCGCCGGCGTGCCCGACTATCGCGAGCAGTTTCATGATTCCGCCGCGTTCGTCAGCGCGCTGGATGTGCTCGTGACCATCGACAGTTCGCCGCTGCATCTCGCCGGCGCGCTCGGCAAGCCGGTGCTGGCGATGATCGATCGCGCGTCGCATTGGTGTTGGGGTGAAGACGAGACGCAGCCGTGGTACGACTCGGTGCGGCTCATTCGTCAGCGCGAACCGGGCGATTGGGCCCCGGTTATCAGGCGCGTCGCCGCGGCGGTGTCGGGGCGGCTCATCGGACGAGCGGCGCCGGAAGATCAGCAGGCGTCCGCGCCCGTCAGTTTCGGGTAGCCGGGCTGGCTCGAGTCGATCGTCGTCACGCAGGCACCCTCGTTGAGATCGAGCGGGCTGTCGATGTCGCGCTTCGAGCCGTCCTTCATCTGCACGCTGTAGCGGTAGATTTTCGCGGTCTGTTCCGGGGCCTTCTGGAACAGGTTCGTCAGGTCGAAGCTCAGGCCTGCGCCGCCGCCCACGCCGTTCCATCCATTGCCGCCGATGCCGCCGCCGCCCACGCCGACGGTCGGTCCGGAAGAAGAAGCCGTGTTCGTCGACACAGTCGTCAAATACTGTTTGCCGACAATGCGGCCGGTCGCGAGCGTGCCGTCAGCCGGCAGCGGCGCCGATGCGCCCGGTCCCGATGCGCACGCCGCGAGCACGGCACATGCGATGGCCGCGAAGCCAGCTCGCGCAACGCGTTGAATTGTTTTTTGATCCGAGTTCATTCCAGCCTCTTGCTTCCATTGCCCTCGATGCGAGCGCACGAGTCTTGTGGAATCGGCCGCTAGCGCCGGCGTGGCGGGAACGTGGCGCAGAAATACGCCGCCTTCGAAAGGGCGGCGTTCGTCGACGATTCGTTCCGGAGCTTGCAAGCCGGCGCGCTTCGCGAGGGACGCGAATGCGCGGCGGGAATGTTGACTGATCGTGTTTCGCGATTGAACCAGATTGCTCCGATTACTCGCACGGCAAACGGTCCCGCGATTCACCCCTTCAATAGATACGCGACGATCGCATCGCACACGCGCCCGAACATCTGCGTGCCGGTGACGGTCGTGCAGCCTCGCGCGCGGGCGGCCTCGATGAAAGGCGTGACCGGCGGCTTGGTCACGACATCGCCGACGAAGGTCGTCGGTGGCAGGCGGGAGACGTCGATCGGCAGCGGGTCGCCCGGACGCATGCCCGCCGGCGACGCATTCACGATGAGATCGTAGGTTTCGGCAGCCGAATCGTCGGCGACGCTCACCGCGCCGCGCCCCAGCGCAGCGAGGCGCGAGGCGAGGGCGCCGGTGCGAGCGGCGTCGAAATCGCGGATCGCGAGCGAGGCCACGCCCGCATTGACGAGCGCGTGGCCGATCGCCGAACCCGCGCCGCCCGCACCGATCAGCAGCGCGCGTTTGCCCTTCGGGTCGCAGCCCGCATCTCTCAACGCCGCCACCATGCCGATGCCGTCCGACGCGCCGCCGTGCCAGGTGCCGTCGGCATTGCGCTTCAGCATGTTGACCGCGCCGAGGAACGCGCCTTCATCGGTCAGCGAACGGCAGTATTCGGTCGCGCTGAACTTGTGCGGGACGGTGACGATCACGCCGTCGCAATTGCGCAGCGGCGCGATGCCCGCGAAAAACGCGCCGAGATCTTCGGGCGCGACGTGCGCCGGAATCACGATTGCATCGCGTCCCGCCGCACGCAGCGCCGCTGTTACGCCGGAAGGCGAGCGTACCTGCGCGATCGGATCGCCGACGATGAAATAGACGCGCGTCGCGCCGCTCAAGCCCGCATCGAGCGATGCGGAAAAAGAAGTGTCCTGCGCCATGCCTCGATTGCCTCCTGATCCGTGATCGGAAAATAGTGTGACCGCACTCGCTGAATGCTAGTTGAAAATGGAATGCTATTCAACAAAATTGCTACTTGAAGGAAGGCAACTAACGGTCTTCCCGAGCCGCGACCACCAAAAAACGCCGGCAGAAAGACGGCTGCCAACGCGCATTCAGAGAACGTTCGGCTCGTGCGCGCCGGGACTTACGCCAGCCGCTGCCAGCGCTTCGTGAAGTGTGTCGTACACGTTCGATGCGCCGAGCGCGGGCGTCAGTCCGTGCCGGTCCATGTCGCTGCGCAGGAAGCGGTTCACGCGTCCGAATATCACGACGACGCCGCGTGCGCGCAGCGTTTCGACAAGTTCGCCGATGGTGCGGGCCGCCGAATAATCGAGGTCCGTGATCGCGCCGGCATCGACGACAAAATGGCGCAACTCGTCCGGCGCCGTATCGACGAGATTCGTCACTTCCGACGCAAAAAAGTGATCGTTCGCATAGAACAGATCTGCGCCGAAGCGATAGACGATCAGGTGCGGCGCGGTCATCGCGGCGGGCTTCGTCGGCTCGTACTGCCACGGTTTGCCGGGCGCGACGGGCGTGAGCACCATCGTGTGCGGATGATAGCTGTGGCGCACGTGCCGCAGCAGCGATAACGCCACCGCGAGCAGAATGCCGTGCTCGACGCCCACCATGACCACCGCAGCCGCCGTGATGAGCGCGAGCGCGAACTCGCCGGGGCTTTCCGCGCGAATGTCCTTCAGGCTTTGCACGTTGATCAGCCCGATCGCGATCGTGAACACGATGCCCGCCAGCACGCAATGCGGCAGATAGCGCAGATAGCCGCTCAAGAAGAGCAGCACGACGGCGACGACTGCCGCGAACACGAGCTGTCCGAACTGGCTGCGCGTGCCGGCGCGGTCGGCCATCGCGGTCTGCGTCGGACTGCCGTTGACGACGAACGTGCCGCTCACGGCCGCCGCCGCGTTCGCCGCGGCCAGACCGAGGATGTCGCTGTTGGTATCGACGTCCTCGCGATACTGCTGCGCGAAGACCCGCGCCGCGGCGGCGCTCTGCGCGATGATCATCACGAAGCACGACAGCGCGACCGGCACGAGGTCGAGCGATTGCTGCCAGGTGATGTCGGGAAAACGGATCGCGGGCAGGCCGCCATCGACCGGACCGAGCACCGAGATGCCGTGCGCGGCGAAATCGAACGCCTTGCTCGCGGCGATGCTGCCGATTACCGCGATGAGCGGCATCGGCAGGCGCGGCGCGAAACGCTTGCAGCCGAGAATCGCGACGACCACGGCCAGCGCGAGCACGAGCGTCGGTCCGTGCGCGTGCACGAGATGACCGAGCACGTAAGCAAGCTGGGCCAGACTGCGCGAGGACGGATACGGCACCGTCATGCCGAAGAGATCGCCGAGCATCGCGATCGACACCTGTACGCCGACGCCCGCGAGAAAACCGGTGAGCACCGTGCGCGACAGGAAATCGGCGAGAAAGCCGAGTTTGAAAAGCCGCGCGACGAGGAGCAGCGCGGCCGTCTGCAACGCGACCATGCCCGCCAGCGCGACGTATTGCGGGCTGCCCATCGCGGCCATCGACGAAACCTTGCTCGCGAAGATCGTCGCGGTCGCCGAATCGGCCGCGACGACCAGATGCCGCGACGCCCCGAACAGCGCAAACGCGATGAGCGGCAGGAACGCGGTGTAGAGGCCCGTCACCGCGGGCATGCCGGCGATGCGCGCATAGCCGAGCACTTGCGGAATGTCCATCGATGCGAGCGAGATGCCCGCGAGCGCGTCGCGCCACGCGGCGGCGCGGCTGATCGGCAGGATGCCTTTGAGCAGTGTCGTTTTTTGCATGCTGGCACCGTGTTCCTGAAGAGGCGATCGTGCCCCAAGGAACAGGCGGTGCCAAGACCCGCTTCATCTATCGATAGAACGCCACGGTTTGCCGCAATCCGTCGATCAGTGGCGTTTTCGGAACGCCGGGCAGCGATCGGGCGAGCGCGGGATCGTCGGGAAAGGATGTCGCGATGGGCAACGGCGCGCCTGCTGCGTCGATGCGCGCGCCGGGCGCGATGCGCTCGAGCGTCGAGACCACGCTTTGCATCGGCGTGATGTCGCCTGCGAGCGTGAACGCGTGCGCGCCGTCGAACGCGGTCACGAGCGCGAGTTCGTAGGCGGCGGCGACGTCATCGGCGTAGACGAGGCCGGTCGCGCCCGTGAAGGGAATCGTGTACGGCTCGCCGCGCGCGGCCGCACGGCACGCGAGACTCGGACCCGCGCTCGAACCGGTCTCGCGTCCGGCGCCGTACACGACGAGCGGCCGGAATCCGATGCTCGCGATTCCATGATCGTGCCAGTACGCCCGCGCCGAGCCTTCGCACGCGAGTTTGAACGCGCCGTAGTGCGTCAGCGGAAAGGGCGTCGCGCCATCGTCGGGGCCGAAGACGCCCGCGCTGCTCGCGTAAAGCACCGAGCGCAAATTGCACGCGATGGCCGCATCGAACACGTTCAGCGTGCCGATCAGATCGATGCGCGCGCCGCGCACAGGATCGGCGGCGCACGCGGGCGTAAGCACGCCCGCGAGATGTACGACGGCATCGCAGCCGTCGAGCGCGTTCGCCACATCGCGCGCCTCGCCGATATCCCCGATCCGCCATTGCACGTCACCGGCGCGTTCGGGCGCGAGCGCGTACAGAAGGCGCGCGTCCTCGCGGACATCGAATGCGCGCACATCCATGCCGCGCGCGAGCAGCCGCCGCATGACCCACGCTGCCAGAAAGCCGCTTCCGCCTGTAACCAGCACTCGCATACCGTTTCTCCATCGTCTCAAAAAGAACTTGGCTTACGTCGCGTTTATGGAATAGCATTCCAATATCAAAGAGAGTTCTACAGGAAGCGCGCACATGGCGGAGACACTGGACAAACTGGAACAGAACGAGACCTTCGATGTAATCGTGGTCGGCGCGGGCGGCGCGGGCATGTCGGCGGCGCTGGTCGCGGCGGTCGATGGCGCGCGGGTGCTGCTCGTCGAGAGCACCGAATACGTCGGCGGAACGACCGCGTACTCGGCGGGCACGACGTGGATTCCCGCGTCGAAGCACGCGGCGAGCGTCAATCGCGACGATTCGTCCGCGAATGCCGAAGGCTTTCTGAATCGCGCGGTCGGCGAGCGCAGCAGCGCCGCGATGCGCCGCGCGTTCCTCGACGCCGGCCCGAAGGCCGTCGCGCACATCGAAGCGAACTCCGATGTCAAATATCGCGCGCGGCCGTTCCATCCGGACTATCTGTCGGAAATCGAAGGCTCGACCTTGCGAGGCCGCGCGCTGGAGCCGCTGCCGTTCGACGGCCGCAAGCTCGGCCGCGCGTTCTCGCTGATTCGTCCGCCGATTCCCGAATTCACCGTGCTCGGCGGCATGATGGTCGACCGCGACGACGTCGGGCATCTTTTGAACATGACGAAGTCGTTGGCATCGTTCAGGCACGCGGCGAAACTGCTCGCGCGTCATGCACGCGACCGCATGAGCTCGCCGCGCGGCACGCGTCTCGTGATGGGCAACGCGCTGATCGGGCGTCTGCTTTACTCGCTGCTTCAGCGCGGCGTGACCGTGCTGACGAGCACGAAGGTGGAGGCTTTGCACGCGGGCACGAATGGCATCGAAGCCGTGACGCTGAGCCAGATCAACGAGCGTCGGCGCGTCAACGTGAAGGGCGGCGTGATTCTCGCGAGCGGCGGATTCAATCGTCATCCGATGCGGCGCGCCGAGATGCTGCCGGGCGCCGATGCGGCGTGGTGTCCCGGCGCGCCCGGCCACAGCGGCAACGCGCAGGATCTCGCGCTCGCGGCGGGCGCGCGCTTCGGCGTTGGCGGGCTGTCGAACGCGTTCTGGGCGCCGGTCTCCGTGCGCAAGCGCGCCGACGGTACGACCGCCGTGTTTCCGCACTTCATCATGGATCGCGGCAAGCCCGGCATGATGACCGTCGACAAGTCCGGCAGGCGGTTTCTCAACGAAAACACGTCGTATCACCTGTTCGGGATTGCGATGCAGACGGCGAACAAGACGACGCCCGCCGTGCCCGCCTATCTCGTCACGGACTCCGAAGGATTGCGCAAGTACGGCCTTGGCATGGTGCGTCCGGGCGGCAAGGGACTCGCGCCGTTTCTCGCCGATGGCTATCTCGTCGAAGGCAAGACGCTCGACGAACTGGCGGACAAGCTCGATATCGACAAGGCCGGTCTCGCCGATAGCGTCGCGCGCATGAATCGCTACGCGCAAACCGGCGTCGACGCGGATTTCCAGCGCGGCACGACCGATTATCAGAACGCCAACGGCGACGCCAACTGGACCGGCCCGAACAAGTGCCTCGGTCCGATCGGCCAGGCGCCGTTCTATGCGGTGCGGCTCTATCCGGGCGATATCGGCGCGGCGACCGGCCTCGTTATCGATACCGACGCGCGCGTGCTCGACCGCGACGACCGGCCGATCGTCGGCCTCTATGCCTGCGGCAACGATGCGCAATCGGTGATGGGCGGCGTGTATCCCGGCCCCGGCATCACGCTCGGACCCGGTCTCGCGTTCGGCTACCTCGCGGCGCGCCACGCGACGTCGCGCGCGAAGCAACCGAAGCAGGACGAAGCGCTCGATCTTCCGGTCGATCTTTCAATGCACGCGCACGCCAAATGAAGCTCGAACCGATTCTCGAATGCGACGTGCTCGTGCTCGGCTCCGGCGCGGGCGGCTTGTCGACCGCGGTCACGGCGGCCACGCGCGGCCTGTCCGTGCTCGTCTGCGAGAAGGAAGACGTGTTCGGCGGCACGACCGCGTGGTCGGGCGGCTGGATGTGGATTCCGCGCAATCCGCTCGCGACGCGCGCGGGCATCGTCGAGGATGAAAGCGCGCCGCGCACGTATCTGAAGAGCGAACTCGGCGCGCATTTCGATGCCGCGAAAGCCGATGCGCTCATCGAGCACGGTCCGCGCATGATCGAATTCTTCGAGCGCAATACGTCGATGCGTTTCATCGACGGCAACCGCATCCCCGATTTCCACACGACGCAAGGCGCGGCGACGGGCGGCCGCTCGGTCTGCGCGATGCCGTTCGACGGACGCGAGCTCGGCCCGCTCATCGACAAGCTGCGTCCGCCGCTCGCCGAAGTAACGATCAAGGGCATGGCGATCGCGTCGGGACAAGACCTCGCGCACTTCCTGAACGCGACGCGCAGCGCGAAGTCGGCGTGGCACGTCGCGAAGCGTTTCGCCACGTTTGCGTGGCACATGCTGCGTTATCGGCGCTCGATGCATCTGGTGAACGGCAATGCGCTCGTCGCGCGGCTGCTCAAGTCGGCGGCGGATCGCGGCGTCGATCTGCGCACGCGGGCGAAGGCGGTATCGCTGACGCGCGAGGCGAATCGCGTGACGGGCGCGCGCGTCGAGATCGATGGCGTCATGCACGACGTGCGCGCGCGGCGCGGCGTCGTGCTCGCGTGCGGCGGTTATCCGCACGACGCGAAGCGGCAGACCGAAACGTTTCCCGTGATGCCGCACTGGTCCGCCGCGCCCAAGAGCAATACCGGCGATGGCATTCGCCTGGGCGAAGCGGCGGGCGCGCATTTCGACGCGTCGCTCGAAGCGCCCGCCGCGTGGGCGCCGGTGTCGCTCGTGCCGAAATCCACGGGACGCGAAGTCGCGTTTCCGCATCTGATCGAGCGCGCGAAGCCGGGTCTGATCGCCGTCACGCGCGCGGGCAGGCGCTTCACGAACGAGGCGTCGTCGTATTACGACTTCATCTCCGCGCTCATCGGCACGACGTCGCCGGGCGAAGAGACGTGCGCGTGGCTCGTCTGCGATCACCGGTTTCAGCGCCGATACGGCCTCGGTTTCGCGAAGCCGTTTCCGTTTCCGCTGCGGCCTTACGAACGCTCGGGATATCTCAAGTCCGCGCCGACGCTCGAAGCGCTGGCGCAGCAATGCGGCATCGATGTGCGCGGCCTCGCCGATACGGTCGCCACGTACAACGGCTACGCGAAAGACGGCTTCGATCCGCAGTTCCACAAAGGCTCGACGCCGTATAACCGCGTTCAGGGCGATGCATCGCACAAGCCGAATCCGTGTCTCGCGCCGATCGTCGATGGGCCTTTTCACGCGGTGAAGATCGTGCCGGGCAGCCTCGGCACGTTCGCGGGTTTATCGACGGATGCGCGCTCGCGTGTTCTCGACGACATGCGCGCGCCGATTCCCGGCCTCTACGCGGTCGGCAACGACGCCGCGAGCATGATGGGCGGCCACTATCCCGCAGGCGGCATCACGCTCGGCCCAGCGATGACCTTCGGCTATCTCGCGGGCCTCGAACTGGCCGAACCGGCGCGCGAGGACAGCATCACGAATCTCTCCAACTTCAATCAGGCAAGGACTCTGCAATGACTCTGTACGACACGGTCACGTTGACGGTGAAGATCGGCGCGAACGCGCAGGTCTTCGAAAACATCAAGGCAAGCGGCGATGCGTCCGGCTCGAAGCTGCTCGGCTGCTGGTATTCGGATATCGGCGCGCTCGGCAAGGTCATGGTGCTGCGCGGCTTCGAATCCGAAGCGGCGCTGATCGGGGAACGCCGGCGCTTGCTGCTCGAAGGCAACCCGTTCGGCTGCGGCGAGTTCATCGCCGATGTCGAAATGAACAGCTACGCGCTTTTTCCCTTCCTGCCGCCGATCGAGCCGGCCGTGCACGGCGGCATCTACGAGATGCGCGTCTACGGCACGAAGCTCGCGAGCCTGCAACACACGATCGACGCATGGCAGAACGCCGTGCCCGAGCGCACGAAACGCTCGCCGCTCATCGGCGCGATGTACGCGCTCGACGGCACCGTGCCGCGCTTTCTCAACATCTGGCCGTACAAGAGCGTGGACGAGCGCTCGCGGATTCGCGCGGAAGCCGTGAAGGACGGCATCTGGCCGCCGAAGGGCGGACCGGCGCATCTGACGACGATGGAATCGACCATCTACGTGCCCGCGCCGTTCTCGCCGCTGCGCTAACCGGAGATTGTCGATGTCACGACGCAAGCTATCTCTGTCCGCGCTGACGATCCTCGAACTGACGCCGCCGCAGATGGTCGAGTGCGCCGCGCAGGCGGGCTACGACTTCGTCGGCCTGCGCCTCGTGCCCGCGACCGATACGGAAGTGCGCCACGAGATCGTCGGCGCGACGCCGCTGAAACGCGAGACGCTCGCGGCTTTGCGCGATACCGGCATCGGCGTGCTGGATGCCGAAATCCTGCGCCTCAAGCCCGACACGAACGTCGCCGATTACGAACCGATGCTCGCAACCGCCGCCGAGCTGGGCGCGCGCTACGTGCTCGTCGCGGGCAACGATCCTGACGAGGTCCGCACGGCCGAGCGGCTCGCCGCGCTGTGCGATCTCGCGAAGCCGTATGGCCTGTCGCCGTCGCTCGAACCGATGCCCTGGACCGACGCGAAAGACATCGTGCAGGGCGCGCGCATTGTGAAAGCGGCGCAGCGCGCGAATACGGGCCTCATCGTCGATCCGATCCATTTCGACCGCACGGGATCGTCGACGCGAACGCTGCGCGAATTGCCGCGCGAATGGTTCGGTTACGTGCAGTTCTGCGACGCGCCCGCCGAGCGCCCGAGCGATCTCGAAACGTTGCTGTATCAGGCGCGCGCCGAGCGGATGATTCCGGGCGAGGGCGGCCTCGATCTCGCGGGCATTTTGCGCGCGTTGCCCGACGATCTTCCGCTCTCGCTCGAAGTGCCGATGAACGAATGGGCGAAATCGGCGAGCGCGCTCACGCGTGCGAAACGTCTGCGCGAGGCGACGATTGCATGGCTGGAGGAAACATACGCCGGTTGAATTCCGAGGTGGAATCATGTTCTCATTCCGAATCATCGGAACTTCGAGAGACTGAAAGATGGCGGGAAATCTGGAGCGGGCGTTGTCGATCATCGAATTGCTGGCGAAAAACGGCGGGCGGATGCAACTCGCCGCCATCGCCGACACGCTCAATATTCCTCGCAGCGGCACGCATCGCCTGCTCGCGATGCTGATCGACGAAGGGTACGTGCGGCAGGACGAGGATCACGGCGAATACATGCTCGCGCTCAAGCTCGTGTCGCTCGCGCTCATCTATCTGTCGACGGGCGGCGTACTCGACGTGTCGCAGCCCGTGCTCGACCGGCTCGCGGCGCAATCCGGCGAACTGGCGCGGCTGGGCGTCGTCGAGGACGATCACATTACGTTCGTCGGCAAGGCGCAGGGCGCGAAGTCGGGGCTGCGCTACGACCCGGACATGGGCAGCCAGCCGCCCTTGCATTGCACGGCGAGCGGACAGGCGTGGCTGTCGTCGCTTTCCGATGAGGAGGCGCTCGAACTCGTGTCGAAGCAGGGCGGGCTCGGCAAGCCCGGCTCGGGCGGACCGAAGGCGCCGAAGACGATCCAGCAGTTTCTCGCCGATCTGCAGGCGGCGCGCAAACGCGGCTACGGCATCGCGAGCGAGACGTACGAGGCCGGCATGACGTCGATGGCCGCGCCGATTCATCATCCGGTGACGGGCGTCGTCGTGGGCGTCGTGAGCCTCGCCGGGCCGACGAGCCGTTTGCCGGAGGCGCGTCTGAAGGAGCTCGCGCCCGCGCTGCTGGAAGCGGCGTCGGACATGGGCGCGGCGACGTTGAGTTCGCCCTATTTCAAGCGGTCGGCGGCGAAGGTGGAGGGGAAGGCTGTCAGTGCAGGCTGATGCTGGATTAGCCCGAATGGACGAGGTGACGCGGGGAAAACGCCCGCATTATCATCGTTTTCATCATGAAACGAGAATTTGAAATGCCTACTCCACTCGATCCGATCGTGTCCGAATTTGCCACTGTCTGGCGGCGGTGGAAATGCGTCTCGTCGTGTCGATGCTGACGGCGAACTTCACCGCGCAACTCGCGACGAATCCCGCCGATATCCACGAGGTCTGCACCTTCACCGTCGGCCCGAACGAAATGCCGATGCGTCTTTTCCTGCGATGAACGCGTCAGCCGGCGTCCACGGCATCGCGCGCGGATGAGGGCGCCGGCACGCCGCCTGTGGCCATCCACAGCACTTCGGCGTCTTCGTCGCTCGTCGAAATCGCCGCGTGGCCGGTGCGGCTGTCGAAGTAGATGCTGTCGCCGGCATGCAGATGCGTCGGCGCGTAGAGTTCGGAATAGAGGCACACGCTGCCGCTGATCACGTAAAGAAACTCCTCGCCTTCGTGACGGCCCCAGTCGTCGAACGCATCGAGCGTGTGCGCCGAAATGCGGATGCGAAACGGCAGCATCGCCTTGTGCGCGAGTTCGGTGGCGAGCAATTCCATCTGATAGCCGCGATACGCGTGGCGCTGTCCTTCGTTGCGGCGCGTGAGCGCGCGCCGGCCGCTCGCATTCGGCGCGGGCGCGGTGCCGAAGAGTTCGGCGAGATCGATCTGCAGGCCGCGCACGATTTTCTGAAGCACGTCGAAGGTCGGCGACATCAGCCCGTTCTCGATTTTCGACAGCGCCGAGCGCGACACGCCGCACATCCGGCTCGCGGTTTCGAGCGTCAGGTCGTGCGCGAGCCGCGCGCGTTTCACGCGGGCACCGAGATCGGAGGCGGATTGTTCGGGCGAATTCTTAGTGCCGGGGCTGGACATGGGAACGTGTGGGAGCGCTTTGTTTCCGATAATAACATCGCGCAAAACGGCGGCGAACGGCCCGCATCTGGTGACAACCCTAATATTGACGGCTGTTGTGAGCGCCATCGGCAGCGCGTATAGTCTCCTGACTTCCGAAAGTTTCTTATCAGAAACTTTTGCTCCGACGAACGAACCCGCTTCGCAAGGACTTTCATCGTGAATGCACAATCGATTCTTTCCGACCTCGGCATCGCGAGCCTCGTCACCGATGGCGATATCGCCGTCACTTCCCCGATCACGGGCGAAGTCATCGGCCGCGTGAAGCAGAACACCACCGCCGACGTCGACGCCGCGCTCGCCGCCGCCCGCACCGCGTTCGCCTCGTGGCGCAACGTGCCCGCGCCGCGCCGCGGCGAACTCGTGCGCCTGCTCGGCAATCGGCTGCGCGAGAAGAAGGAGGCGCTCGGCCGGCTCGTGTCGCTCGAAGCGGGCAAGATTCTCCAGGAAGGCTTGGGCGAAGTTCAGGAAATGATCGACATCTGCGATTTCGCCGTCGGTCTCTCGCGCCAGTTGTACGGCCTGACGATCGCGTCGGAGCGGCCGGGTCATCGCATGGCGGAGACGTGGCATCCGTTCGGCGTGTGCACGATCATCTCGGCGTTCAATTTCCCGGTCGCGGTGTGGTCGTGGAACGCGGCGCTCGCCCTCGTGTGCGGCAACGCGGTCGTGTGGAAGCCATCGGAGAAAACGCCGCTCACCGCGCTCGCCGTCGACCGCATCCTGCGCGATGCCATCGATGAATTCGGCGCGGCGCCTGCGGGCCTCGCGTCGGTCGTCATCGGCGGGCGCGAGGTCGGCGCGGCGCTCGTCGCGGACAAGCGCTCGGACATCGTCAGCGCGACGGGCAGCACGGAAATGGGCCGCAAGGTCGGCGTCGCGGTCGCGGAACGCTTCGGCCGCTCGATCCTCGAACTCGGCGGCAACAACGCGGGCATCGTGTCGCAGACGGCCAATCGCGATCTCGCGCTGCGCGGCATCCTGTTCTCGGCGGTCGGCACGGCAGGGCAGCGCTGTACGTCGCTGCGGCGTCTTTTCGTGCACGAAAGCATTTACGACGAAACCGTCGCGCGTCTGAAAGATCTCTACGCCAAAGTGCCCGTCGGCAATCCGTTGGAGCAGGGCGTGCTGATGGGCCCGCTCATCGACGTGCAGGCGTTCGCGCGCATGCAGGACGCGCTTGAACAGGCGAAGGGCGAAGGCGGCAAGGTGACGGGCGGCGAGCGCGTGACCGTGAAGGGCCACGAAAACGGCTACTACGTGCGCCCGGCGCTGGTCGAAATGCCGTCGCAGACGGAGGTCGTGCTGAAGGAGACCTTCGCGCCGATTCTCTACGTGATGCGCTACACGGATTTCGACGAAGCCATCGCCGCGAACAACGCCGCCGCGCACGGATTGTCGTCGTGCGCGTTCACCACCGATCTGCGCGAGGCCGAGCGCTTTCTGTCCGCATCGGGCAGCGACTGCGGCATCGCGAACGTGAACATCGGGCCGAGCGGCGCGGAGATCGGCGGTGCATTCGGCGGCGAGAAGGAAACCGGCGGCGGCCGCGAATCGGGCTCGGATGCTTGGAAAGCCTACATGCGCCGCGCGACCAACACGATCAACTACTCGTCGGAATTGCCGCTCGCGCAGGGCATCGACTTCAATCTGAGCTGAGGCCAACGTGAGTTCGAGCGTTGTCATCGTAGGTGGCGGCGTGATCGGCAGCTCTGTCGCGTACTTTCTGCGCGCATCGGACCCGACCGTGCAAGTCACCGTGATCGAGCGCGACCCGACTTACGCGCGTTCGTCGTCGGCGCTGTCGGCGGCCTCGATCCGGCAGCAGTTCTCGACGCCGCTTTCGGTACGCATGTCGCTCTTCGGCATCGACTTCCTGCGTTCGATCGGCGAGCGGCTCGAAGTGAACGGCGAGCGTCCGTCGATCGATCTGCACGAAGGCGGTTATCTCTTTCTCGCGACGGCGGCGGGTGCGTCGACGCTGCGCGAAAACCACGCGTTGCAGCGAGCGCTCGGCGCGGACATCAGCCTGCTCGACGCCGCGCAACTGCGCGCGCGTTTTCCGTGGCTCAACACGGACGATCTCGCGGCGGGCGCGTTCGGCGAGAGCGGCGAAGGCTGGTTCGACGGCTACGGTCTCGTGCAGGCGCTGCGTCGCAAGGCGCAGGCGCTCGGCGCGCGTTACGTGACCACGGAAGTCGTCGGCATCGAACGCGAAGGACGGCGTGCGAACGCCGTGCGCGCGGCCAACGGCGAAACGTATCCATGCGATGTCGTCGTGAACGCGGCGGGTGCGTGGTCGCGTCCGGTCGCGGCGATGCTCGGCATCGACATTCCGGTGTTCGCGCGTCGGCGCAGCATCTTCAATGTGTCGTCGCCGGCGACGCTCGAGCGCGCGCCGTTGCTGATCGATCCCACGGGCGTCTATTTCCGTCCTGAAGGGCGCACGTATATTTGCGGCACGTCGCCCTCGGCGGACAACGATCCCGACGACCTGCCGCTCGACGAAGTCGATCACGCGCTCTTCGACGACGTGATCTGGCCGACGCTCGCGCATCGCGTGCCGGCGTTCGAGGCGCTGCGCGTCGAGCGTTGCTGGTCCGGCTATTACGAATACAACGTGCTCGATCAGAACGCGATCATCGGCCATCATCCGGATGTCGATAATTGCATCTTCGCGAACGGGTTCAGCGGACACGGCCTGCAACAAGGCCCGGCAACAGGGCGCGGCGTCAGCGAACTGATTTTGCGCGGGCGTTACGAAACGCTCGATTTATCGCCGCTCGACTGGACTCGCGTGCTGGAAGGCCGGCCGATCGTCGAAAAGAATGTCGTATAACTGATAGAAGACTGCCAACGCCGCTTTCCATAATCGATGATTGAAGTCTGCCCGGCCATGCACCGGGCATTTTTTTCGCTACGAAACAGACAGGCGGATTGGAACCGGTTCGGATTTGCGTTGCGAACGGGCATTCTTATCATCATCGTCAGGCTGGCGGGCTTCGTCCATTAATGAAATCCACTAGGGCCAGCCGCTTTCGATGAGTGCATTCTGAATCTGTCAAAACGCTTTTTTCGCGCTTCATAGATAGGAGACAAAACATGGAAGCCAATACGAGCGCGCATTTCTACGCCTGGATCGACGACGGCGAGCTGCCGCACGACACGAGCGTTCCGGTGTCGCATCGTTCGAGTCAGGTATCGGCCGAACCCGAATATATCGCAGAGATTTGCGGACGTTTCGGCAAGACCGATGAGGAAAAAAACTCCTGCGTCATTCGCGGATATAACTGACGCCCTTTAATGCAGTGTGTTGCGTTCGTGAGACGCTTTGTCACGACGCATATTTACGCGCACAAAGATGCGCCATGCGATTCATGACGGACCTTCATGAAACGCATATAGCGAATTTTTGTGTGCGTTGCCAAGCAGAACGCGGTCCGGTGAGTTTGTAAATCGGAACTGCGTAAATCGAACCCGCCGCGTGCGGGTTTTTCCATTCTGGATGTCCGGAAAACAGGTTCGTGCCGCCCGGCAGCGCCTGGCCGCCGATGGCACAATCGCCGCAACGCAGGCAATCAGGAGCAAAGGTGGCGAACCTGGATCTGGACAATCCGTTTCTCGAAGCGCTCGGCGCGACGCTCACGGAATGGCGCGCGGGCTACGCCGAATTCACGATGCCGATACACGCCGGGCATCTGAGCCGGCAGCGCATCCTGCAAGGCGGCGCGATCGCCACGCTGCTCGACGCCGCTTGCGGCTACGCCGGTCTCTTTCCGACCGGCGCCGCGCCTGTGCACGGCTTCACTCTTTCGCTGACCGTGAACTATCTCGATCGCGGCATCGGCGACAAGGTCGTCGCAAAAGGCTTTCTCGAACGTCAGGGACGCTCCGTCTATTTTGCACGCGGCGAAGCGTGGGTCGACGATCGCGTGATGATCGCGAGCGCGCAAGGCACCTTCAAATACGCGCGCTGATGGCTACCCGCAATCTCCTTCGGCGTCTCGATCTCACGACGCTGCAACTCTTTCTCGCGGTGTTCGAGGAAGGCACGCTCACGCGCGCGGCGGAACGCGAGGCGATCGCGGTGTCGGCGGCGAGCAAGCGTCTGCTCGAACTGGAGCAGGCCGTCGGCGCCGCGCTGTTCGAACGCAAGGCGCGCGGCATGGCGCTGACGCCGGCGGGCGAAACGCTGCTTCATCACGCGCGGCGCGTGCTGCGCGATGTCGAGAACATCGGCATCGAACTCGCGGAACATGCGAGCGGCGTCCGCGGCTACGTGCGGATGATGGCGAATCTCTCGGCGATCGTCGAATTCCTGCCGGAAGACTTGCGCGCGTTTTCGTCCGTGCACGAGCAGATCAAGATCGATCTCGAGGAGCGCCCGAGCGGCGGCATCGTGGAAGGCGTCGCGGACAGTCTCGTCGACCTGGGCATCTGTTCCGGCGACGCCGACACGCGCGGCCTCGCAACCGCGCATTACCGGCACGACCGGCTCGCGCTCGTCATGCCCGGCGATCATCCGCTGGCGAAGCGCGCGAGCATCGCATTCGCGCAGACGCTCGACTTCGATCACATCGGGCTGCATTCGGCGAGTTCCATCAACCAGCGCACGCATCTCGCGGCGCGTCAGGCGGGGCGCGCACTGCGGTTGCGCATCCACGTTCCCGGTTTCGACGCGGTGTGCCGCATGGTGCAGGCGGGCATGGGCGTCGGCGTGCTGCCGATGCAGGTCTTCGAAGCGATGGGTCGTCAGCTCGGACTCGCGGCCGTCGCGCTCGACGACGACTGGGCAGCGCGCAGCCTCGTGATCGTCGTGCGCGATTCGGATGCGCTATCGCCCGTGAGCCGGCTGCTGTTCGATCATCTGCGGACCGTCGAAGCAGGCATTTAGCATTCAAAAAACCGGCGAGCGTTCGCGTTTGACGAACGATGCTTGCCGAAATGCGGTTGGACGCCCCCGAGCGTTCGCCAATAAGCTTGTCTCCATCGAAAAGCACATCATCAGGAGACAGCGGCATGAGCGGACCTCTTCAGGGCATTCGCGTCATCGAAATCGGCACGCTGATCGCCGCGCCGTTCGCGGCGCGCATGCTGGCCGAATTCGGCGCGGAAGTCATCAAGATCGAAGCGCCGAATACCGGCGATCCCCTGCGCAAATGGCGCAAGCTGCACGAGGGCACTTCGCTCTGGTGGTATCTGCAATCGCGCAACAAGAAGTCGGTGTGCGTGAATCTCAAGTCGCCCGAAGGCGCGGACGTGATCAAGCGTCTCGCCGCCGATGCCGACATCGTCATCGAAAACATGCGGCCCGGCGCGCTCGAAAAACTCGGTCTCGGCTGGGACGTTTTGCATGCAATAAACCCGAAGCTCACGATGGTCCGCATCTCCGGCTACGGCCAGACGGGTCCGTACCGCGACCGGCCGGGCTTCGGCGCGATCGGCGAGGCGATGGGCGGCATCCGTTACACGACGGGCGACGCAGAAGGGCTGCCGGCGCGCGTCGGCGTGAGTCTCGGCGATTCGCTCGCTTCGCTGCACGGCGTGATCGGCGCGCTGATGTCGGTGCTGCGCGTGAAGACCGGCAAGGGCGACGGCCAGGTGGTCGATGTCTCGCTCGTCGAAAGCGTGTTCAATCTGATGGAAAGCCTCGTGCCCGAATACGATCTGCTCGGCCATGTGCGCGAGCGCAGCGGCGGGGCGCTGCCGGGCATTGCGCCGTCGAACACGTATCGCACGGAGGATGGCGGCTTCGTTGTGATCGCGGGCAACAGCGACCCGATCTACAGGCGGCTCATGAAGGTGATCGGCCGTCCCGATCTCGCGGACGATCCCGCGCTTGCCCGCAACGACGGCCGCGTGCGTCACAGCGCAATGCTCGACGAAGCGATCACCGCGTGGACCTCGCATCATTCGATGGACGATGTCCTGGCGACGCTCGAACGCGAGGAAGTGCCGTCGGGTCGCATCTACTCCGTCGCGGACATCGTCAACGACGCGCATTACCAAGCGCGCGACATGCTGCTGAAGGCAGAACTGCCGGGCGGCGCATCAGTGAAGATGCCGGGCATCGTGCCGAAGCTCTCCGATACGCCGGGCGAAGTGCACTGGCAAGGCCCGGCGCTCGGCGAGCATACGCAATCGGTGCTCGAATCGCTCGGCTTCGCCGCGGATGAAGTGGAACGGCTGCGTGCCGAAGGAGCGGTGCAATGAATTACGAATACAAAGAACCGTTGATCGTGCAGGAGGTCGCGCCGCGCGACGGTCTGCAGATCGAAAAGCAGTGGGTCGAGACCGAAGACAAGATCGCGCTGATCGACGCATTGTCGGCGTGCGGCTTCTCCCGCATCGAGGCGGGCTCGTTCGTGTCGCCGAAAGCGATTCCCGCGCTGCGCGATGGCGACGCGGTCTTCAACGGCATCCGGCGCGGGCGAGGCGTGATCTACGTCGCGCTCGTGCCGAATGCAAAGGGCGCCGAGCGCGCGCTCGCCGCGGGCGCCGATGAACTGAACCTCGTGATGTCCGCGAGCGAGACGCACAATCGCGCGAACATGCGTATGAGTTGCGAGTCGTCGCTGGCCGGTTTCGGCGATGTCGTTCGGCTCGCCTCTGGCAAGGCTTCGCTGAACGCGACCGTCGCCACCGCGTTCGGCTGCCCGTTCGAGGGGCGCATCGACGAAGAGCGCGTCGTGTCGATCGCGCGGACGTATCGCGAAATGGGCATCGACGGCATCACGCTCGCGGATACCACCGGCATGGCGAATCCGCGTCAGGTCGCGCGGCTGGTCGCACGCGTGCTCGAACACGTCCCCGCCGCCGATCTGACGCTGCACTTTCACAATACGCGCGGCCTCGGCCTCGCCAACGTCCTCGCTGCCTACGACACCGGCGCGCGCCGTTTCGACGCCGCGCTCGGCGGTCTCGGCGGCTGTCCGTTCGCGCCGGGCGCTTCGGGAAACATCTGCACCGAAGACCTCGTGAACATGTGCGATGAGATGAGCATTCCGACGGGCATCGATCTGCCAAGGCTGATTGCGCTGTCGCGCACGTTGCCCGCGCTCGTCGGACACGAAGTGTCGGGACAAGTCGCGAAGGCGGGACGCAATTGCGATCTGCATCCGGCGCCCGATTACGTGCAAGCGATCTAATTCAAAAGACCAAAACAACACTGGAGACAAAACATGAGCGATCTAAGCGTCCACGCGGCCGATGAGCCGCACATTGTCGGCAACACCTCGCACATCATCCGCAAGGTGGCATTGCGGCTCATGCCGCTCATCATGCTGTGCTATTTCTTCGCGTTTTTCGACCGCATCAATATCAGCTTCGCGAAGTTTCAGATGCAGAGTTCGCTCGGCCTGTCGGACACCGCATACGGTCTCGGCGCGAGTCTTTTCGTGATCGGCTATGTGCTCTTCGAAGTGCCGAGCAACATGCTGCTCTACAAGGTCGGCGCGCGCCGCTGGATCGCGCGCATCATGATTTCGTGGGGCATCGCGACCGCGCTCATGGTCTTCGTGCAGACGGAATGGCAGTTCTACGGACTGCGCTTCATCATCGGCGCGATGGAAGCGGGCTTCGCGCCGGGCGTGCTGTATTACCTGACGCTGTGGTTTCCGGCGAGCTATCGCGGGCGCATCACGTCGATGCTGTTTCTCGCGTCGGCCTTCTCGGGGCTTTTCGGTGCGCCGCTGTCGGGGCTCGTGCTCGGGCATCTGAATGGCGTCGCGGGCATCGCGGGATGGCACTGGCTGTTCCTGCTCGGCGGCCTGCCGTGCGTGCTGCTCGGCATTCTCGTGCTGAAGGTGCTGAAAGATCGCGTCGATGACGCCGCGTGGCTCACGAGCGACGAGAAGACGTATCTGAAGAGCCAGATCTCGACGCAAAGTCAGCATACCGACACCGGCCATTCGCTGTTCGGCGCGATCAGGACGCCCGGCTTCCTGATGCTCGGCCTGATCTACTTCCTGATTCAGATCGCATCGTACGGTCTCAACTTCTGGGCGCCGCATCTGATCCGGGCGGCGGGCACGCAGAATCCGACGATCATCGGCTTGCTCACGGCCGTCCCATATATCTGCGGCGCGATCTGCATGGTCGTGGTCGGCCGCATGTCCGACCGGTCGGGCGAGCGCCGCAAGTTCGTCGCGAGGCTGCTCGTGATGGCGGCTGCCGGCTTCTTCGCGGCGGGCATCTTCGACAAGCAGACGACGCTGCTCATCGCCGCGCTCGGCGTGATGGGCGCGGGTGTGATCGCCTCGATTCCGGCGTTCTGGGCGCTGCCGCCGAAGCTCTTGACCGGCGCGGGCGCGGCGGGCGGGATTGCGCTGATCAACACGCTGGGGCAACTGGGCGGCATCGTGAGCCCGGTGATGGTCGGCCGCATCCGCGACACGATGGGCAGCACGACGCCCGCGCTGTATGCGATCGGCGCGATGAGCGTGCTGTGCGCGCTGTTGCTGCTCTTCGGCTTGCCGCAGACGCTCAGGCAGAAGGATCATTCGGAGCGCAAAGCCTGACGCCAAGGCTTCTGCGAACGGGAAAGCGCCCGGCGGACTGCATGTCCCCGGGCGCTTTTTGCATTTTGCATCTGGCGTTTTGCATTCATCAGGCCAGATGGCATCTTGCATGCCGCATTCAGTCTCGCATCAATCCTTCCACGTCCACTCGCGGATCTCGTCGCGATCGATGCCTTCCTCATGCGCGTACCGCACGCTCTCGATGATCTGGTTCTTGAGCCATTCCTTCGTATGCGCGCTGCTGCCCGCGATGCGCGGCACGCGGTCGATCACGTCGATCGCGAGCGTATAGCGATCCACGCCGTTGATGATCGCGAGTTCGAACGGCGTGTTGATGTTGCCGCGCTCGCGATAGCCGTGAACGTGCATGTTCGCGTGATTCGTGCGGTTGTACGTGAGCTTGTGCACGAGCGACGCGTACGAGTGGAAGTTGAAGATCACGGGTTTGTCGCGCGTGAAGATCGAATCGAAATCGCGATGCGACAAGCCGTGCGGATGCTCGGTGTCCGGCAGCAGCCTGAAGAGATCGACGACGTTGACGAAGCGGATCTTCAGATCGGTGCAATGCGCCTTCAGGATTTCGACGGCGGCGAGCGCTTCCATCGTCGCGATATCGCCCGCGCACGCGATCACGACATCCGGCTCCGCGCCCTGATCCGTCGACGCCCAGTCCCAGATGCCGATGCCCTTCGCGCAATGCACGATGGCGTCCTGCATGTTCAGATATTGCAGATGCGGCTGCTTGTCCGCGACGATCACATTCACGTAGTCGTGCGTGCGCAGACAGTGATCCGCGACGCTCAACAGGCAGTTCGCATCGGGCGGCAGATAGATACGCACGACGTTCGGGCTCTTGTTCGTGACGACATCGAGAAAGCCGGGATCCTGATGCGTGAAGCCGTTGTGATCCTGCCGCCACACGAGCGACGTGATGAGCAGGTTGATCGACGGCACCGGCGCGCGCCAGCCGACTTCGGTTTTTGCTTTTTCGAGCCACTTCGCGTGTTGGTTGAACATCGAATCGATGACGTGCACGAACGCTTCGTAGGTCGCGAAAAGACCGTGACGCCCGGTGAGCACGTAACCTTCGAACCAGCCTTCGAGCGTGTGCTCCGACAGCATCTCCATGACGCGTCCGTCGACGGACAGCGCGCCGCCGTCTTCGTCTTCGGGCAGCGTCTGTGCGATCCAGCGCTTGCCCGATACTTCGTACACGCCGTCGAGCTTGTTGCTCGCGGTCTCGTCCGGGCCAAAGAGACGGAAGCTCGTCATGTTGCGGCGGATCACTTCGCGCAGGAACGTGGCGAGCACGGCCGTCGGCGACGTGTAGACGCTTGCGGCGCGTTTGAACTCGAACGCGTAGTCGCGGATATCGGGCATGTCGAGCGATTGCCGCAGCGCGCCGCCGTTCGCGTGCGGATTCGCGCTGATGCGGCGCGTGCCTTCGGGTGCGAGCGCGCGCAGCGGTTCGATCAGACGGCCGTCTTCATCGAACAGTTCCTCGGGCTTGTAGCTGCGCAGCCACGCTTCCAGTTGCGCGAGACTGCGGGGATTGCTTACGGCATCCGCGATCGGCACCTGATGCGAGCGCCAGTAATCCTCGACCTTCCGGCCGTCGACTTCCTTCGGTCCGGTCCAGCCTTTAGGCGTGCGCAACACGATCATCGGCCAGCGCGGGCGCGTCACGTTCTCAGGATTGGCGCGCGCGTTCGCCTGAATCGCGCGGATATCGGCGATGCAGCGTTCCAAGGTCGCGGCCATGCGCTGATGCATCGTTTCCGGATCGTCGCCTTCGACGAAATGCGGCGCGTAGCCGTAGCCCCTGAACAGGTCTTCGAGCTCGTCGTGCGGAATGCGCGCGAGGATCGTCGGATTGGCGATCTTGTAGCCGTTCAGGTGGAGAATCGGCAGCACGGCGCCGTCGGTCGCGGGATTGAGAAACTTGTTCGAATGCCATGATGTGGCGAGCGGGCCGGTTTCCGCTTCGCCGTCGCCCACGACCGCCGCGACGATCAGATCGGGATTGTCGAACGCCGCGCCGAACGAATGCGACAGGCTGTAACCGAGCTCGCCGCCTTCGTGAATCGATCCCGGCGTTTCCGGCGTGCAATGCGAGCCGATGCCGCCCGGCGACGAAAACGCGCGAAAGAGCTTGAGCATGCCGCGCTCGTCGAAACTGCGATCGGGGTAAATCTCCGAGTAATGGCCTTCGAGCCACGAGTTCGCGAGCGTCGCGGGCGCGCCATGGCCGGGACCGGAGACGAACAGGACGTTCAGATCATCGCGCTTGATGAGCCGGTTCAGATGCACCCAGACGAACGACTGGCCGGGATCGGAGCCCCAGTGTCCGAGCAGACGCCGCTTGATGTGTTCGCGCTCGAGCGGCTCGCGCAGCAGCGGATTCGCGCGCAGGTAAATCATGCCGACCGAAAGATAATTGCAGGCCCGCCAGTAGGCGTCGATCTTCGCGAGAAGATCGGGATCGAGAGGCGTCTCGAGGGCGGTCGTGCCAGTGACGTCGTCGTTCAATTGGTTCTCCTGATGAGTGAGAGGATTGGTCGAGCGTCGTGCGTGCGGCTTGCGCAGATCGAATCCTGCGCGCTGGTTAATGATCGGCTGTGATTGTGGCGGTTTGGTTGCAGGGCACGCGCGGCGCCGTCCGGTACATCTTACCGGCGGCGCGGCAACGATGGTGGCGAGCGCGTCATTCCATCGCGGCGTGGCGGAGGTCGTAGTCCATGATAAGCGCGCGGTTATCTTCCCACATGCCGATGTAATGAACCATGAAGCTGTCCGGGCGGCGATAGACCCAGGGCGTGTTCAGTTCGATGAAATCGTAAATGCGCGTCGAATCGAAGTCCGGCAGCGAGTGGAAGACATCGATGAAGTAATACTGATCGCCCTGGTTCGCATAGATGTGGGATCTGTCGTCCAGGTTCCGGCACCTTTCGATCACGCGCGCGAGAGCGTCGTAGTTCTGCTGATTGCGCTGAAAGCCCATGATGCCGGAGTTGAACGCCCACGTTCCGATATCGCGTGCCAACACGGTGTCGCGTTCGCGCGTGAGCGGTTCGAGACGGCGGTTCATGTCGTTGATGAGCACATCGGCATCGAGCCAGAACACCCATTGATGATGCGGCAAGTACGCGTGCAGCAACGCGGCCTTGTGCCAGTTCGCCGACGTCTTTCCGTCGTTCAATCGCGGCGGAACATCGCGATGCACGTAAAGCGTGTAACCGTGGCGTTTGCAATATTGCCTGATGTTGGCCTCGGCGATGCGCCCGTACTGCGCGATATTCGGCGTATAGAGCATGACGATCGCGATCGCGTGGTTCGGTTGATAGACGCTTTGCGTTTCGGTTTCATGCACGCCCGAATTGGCGAGCGAGAGAAACGGCGTTGCGCGCGTCCTGCATTCGTTGATGTGTTCAAACGCTGCCGCACGAAGCCGCCGATGATGTTTCTCGTCGCGAAAGCAGGTGGAGAAGCTGTTCCACGTCGCCCAGACGCATTCGAGATTGACCGCGGCCGGAAGCACAACGTACACGTCGCCGACGCGGAACTGTTGCGGGCAAATCGTGAAGTCATGCAGCATTTCGCCTTCGTTTTCCGGCAACGCGACGCCGAGCCGGCAGCGGCCGACGAGATCCGCGAGCTTGCGGCGCACCGGTTCTGTATTGCGGAAGATGAGGATATCCGTCTGCGGGATATGCCTTCGGCGCAAGTCAGGAGCCAGTCGCGCCCCGCCATGAGATCGGGCAATGCGACGGGCCGCAGTATCGCGGCGTTCTCGCTCAGCAGCATGAGGATTTCGTTCGGCGCGGCGCGGCTCAAATGACGCAGCAACGCTTCGTACTTGTAGACCCATTGCAGGTGCTTGTTGCTTCCCGACAAATCGGACAAGTCGATCTCGATGTGGCGATAGCCGAATTCCCGTGCGTAGTGGCGATGGTTGGCGAGCGCGCCGGGCGCGTGGTCGGACAGAAGGCTTAGGACGATCATGAGAGGCGGAAAGCGTTTGAACGGATTGCTTGGGCGAACCGCCTAGCATCGCTGTAAAGCGTTCCGGGTCGCATGGGAACTGTCCGAAAAGCGCCAGTAATACGCCGTTTCTCAAGCGCCCATAGAATGTCCGAATGATCCGAAAATCCGCTTCCATCGCCGACGCGCTGCACGGCTTTCATCCCGCCGTCGCCGCGTGGTTCGGCGCCCGCTTTCCCGCGCCGACCGCGGCGCAGGCGCGCGCGTGGCCGCTCGTCCACGCGCGCCGCTCGGCGCTCGTCGCCGCGCCGACCGGCTCCGGCAAGACGCTTACCGCGTTTCTCGCCGCCATCGACGAACTGGTTCGTGACGGCGTCGCGCGCGGCGGGACGCTGCCGGACGAGACGCGCGTCGTATACGTGTCGCCGCTGAAGGCGCTGTCGAACGACATCCACGTCAATCTGGAGGAGCCGCTCGCGGGCATCGCGCAGACCTTGCGCGAATCCGGCGTGGCGGCGCCCGAGATTCGCGCGGCCGTCCGTACCGGCGACACGACGCAGCAAGAGCGCAACGCCGTCAGGAAGCGCCCGCCGCATATCCTCGTTACGACGCCGGAATCGCTCTACGTGCTGCTGTCGTCCGATTCCGGCCGCGCGATGCTTTCGACCACGCGCACGGTGATCGTCGATGAGATTCATGCGGTCGCGGGCAGCAAGCGCGGTTCGCACCTGAGCCTGTCGCTCGCGCGCCTCGACGCGCTGTGCGAGGAAGCGGGCGGGCAGCGGCCCGTGCGCGTCGGCTTGTCGGCGACGCAAAAGCCGATCGAACTCGTCGCGAAGTTTCTCGTCGGTGATAACCAGCCCTGCGAGATCGTCGATGTCGGACATGTTCGAGCGCGCGATCTCGCGCTCGACCTCCCGCCGATGCCGCTCGAAGCGATCATGTCCAACGACATGTGGGAGCGCGTCTACGACCGTCTCGCGGAGCTTGCCGGGCTGCATCGGACGACGCTCGTCTTCGTCAACACGCGGCGCATGGCCGAGCGCGCGGCGCGGCATCTGACCGAGCGCCTCGGCAAGGAAGCCGTGGCCGCACATCACGGCAGTCTTGCGCGCGAGCATCGGCTGGACGCGGAGCAGCGTCTGAAGCGCGGCGAACTGCGCGTGCTGATCGCGACGGCGTCGTTGGAACTGGGCATCGATATCGGCGATGTCGATCTCGTCTGCCAGATCGGCTCGCCCGGCTCGATCGGCGCATTCTTGCAGCGTGTCGGGCGCTCCGGGCATCACGTCGGCGGCGTGCCGAAAGGACGGCTTTTCCCGACCTCGCGCGACGATCTGATCGAATGCGCGGCGCTCCTCGATTGCGTGCGGCGCGGCGAACTCGATGCCCTGACGATCCCGCACGCGCCGCTCGACGTGCTCGCGCAGCAGATCACCGCCGAAGTCGCGTGCCGCGAGTGGGGCGAGGACGCACTGTTCGAGCGCATCACGCGCGCGTATCCGTACGCGACGCTCGATCGGGCGCATTACGAGGCCGTGCTGCGCACGCTCGCGGAGGGCTATACCGGACGGCAGGGCGTGCGCGCGGCGTACGCGCATCGCGATGCGGTCTCGCGCACGCTGCGCGGCCGTCGCGGCGGCAAGCTGACGGCCGTGACCTCGGGCGGCGCGATACCTGACAACGCCGATTTCGCCGTGATCCTCGAACCGCAAGGCTTGCAGATCGGCACGGTGAACGAGGATTTCGCCGTCGAGAGTCTCGCGGGCGACATCTTTCAGCTCGGCAATACGTCGTACCGGATCGTGCGCGTGGAAGGCGGGCGCGTGCGCGTCGAAAACGCGAACGGCCAGCCGCCGAACATCCCGTTTTGGCTCGGCGAAGCGCCGGGCCGCAGCGACGAGCTTTCTCATGCGATTTCGCGTCTGCGCGCCGATGTCGACGCATGGCTCGATGGCGGCGTCGAAGCGACGGTCGCGCGGCTTGCACAAGAAAGTGGCATCGACATCGAAGCCGCGCGGCAGATCGTCGATTATCTGGCGCGTTCGCGCGCCGCGCTGACCGTGCTGCCGACGCAGGACACGCTCGTCATGGAGCGCTTCTTCGACGAATCCGGCGGCACGCAGCTCGTCATCCACGCGCCGTTCGGCAGCCGCGTGAATCGTGCGTGGGGACTCGCGCTGAGAAAGCGCTTCTGCCGCACGTTCAACTTCGAGCTGCAGGCGGCCGCGACCGAGGACGCGATCGTGCTGTCGCTGACGGGCAGCCACAGCTTTGCGCTCGATGACGTCTGGCGCTATCTGAAATCGGCGACTGCGGAGCACGTGCTGATCCAGGCGCTGCTCGACGCGCCGCTCTTTGGCGTGCGCTGGCGCTGGAACGCGACCAACTCGCTTGCGCTGCCGCGCTATACCGGCGGGCGCAAGGTCGCGCCGCAGTTGCAGCGCATGAAAAGCGAGGATCTGCTCGCGGCGGTGTTCCCGGATCAGGTCGCGTGCGCGGAAAACATCTCGGGCGAGCGCGACGTGCCGACGCATCCGCTCGTCGAGCAGACGATCGACGATTGCCTCCACGACGCGATGGATGCCGACGCGTGGCTCGCGCTCCTGCGGCGCATCGAAGCAGGCGATGTGCGGCTCGTCACGCGCGAATTGCCCGCGCCGTCGCCGCTCGCGGCCGAGATTCTGTCGGCGCGGCCGTATGCGTTTCTCGACGATGCGCCGCTCGAGGAACGCCGCACGCAGGCCGTGCTCGCGCGCCGATGGAGCGATCCGCATTCGGCGGACGATCTCGGCGCGCTCGATCCCGACGCCATCGCGAGCGTGCGCGACGAAGCCTGGCCCGAAGTCACGAGCGCCGATGAAATGCACGAGGCGCTTTCGACGCTCGCCTGCATCGCCGAATCCGAAGCGCAACGCGACCCGCAATGGATCGCGTGGCTGGATGCGCTCGCGCGCTCCGGCCGAGCGACGCGTCTGCAGATCGCGGAGCACGACGCGCTGTGGACGCCCGTCGAACGTCTCGCGTGTGTGCGCGCCGTCTACGAGCATGCGCCGATGCATCCGTCGCTGCAGCCGCCGCCCGGTTTCGACGATGCGTGGACAACCGACGACGCGCTCGTCGAAATCGTGCGCGCGCGTCTGTCGGGATTCGGGCCGCTGACGGTGCCGGAGATCGCGCGTCCGCTCGCGCTGCCCGCGTCGGCGATCGCGCTCGCCCTGACGCGGCTCGAAGCGCAGGGCTACGTGATGCGCGGACGGTTCGCGCCGGGCGCGCAGGTCGAAGAGTGGTGCGAGCGGCATTTGCTCGCGCGGATTCATCGCTATACGGTGCGGCGGCTGCGTCGCGAAATCGAGCCGGTCGAGCGGCAGGATTTCATGCGCTTTCTGCTCGAATGGCAGCGCGTCGCGCCCGATTCGCGCGGCGAGGGCCGCGACGCGCTCGGCGCCGTGCTCGAACAGCTCGAAGGTTTCGAGGCGCCCGCCGTCGCGTGGGAGGAAGAAATACTGCCGGCGCGCATCGCCGATTATTCGGGCATGTGGCTCGACGATCTGTGCCGCGCGGGCAAGCTCGTGTGGACGCGTCCGGCAGGACGCTCGCGCGCATCGGGCGGTCCGGTGCGCGGCACGCCGATCGTGCTGCTGCCGCGCCGTCACCTCGATGCATGGAACGCGCTCATGCGTCCCGACGAAGCGCCGCAACTGTCGTCGCGTGCCGAACGCGTGTTCGACGCGCTGAAAGCGCACGGCGCGATGTTCTTCGACGAACTGCTCTCCGACGTGCGCCTTCTGCGCACCGAACTCGAAGACGCGCTCGGCGAACTGGTCGCGCTCGGACTCGTCAATGCCGACAGTTTCGCGGGCCTGCGCGCGCTGCTCGCTCCGGCGGCGAAGCGCAACGCGTTCGCGCGGCGTCCGAGGCGCGGTGGCCTCTTCATCGGCGGAATGGACGACGCGGGCCGCTGGGCGCTCCTGCGCCGCGCGAAACCGGACGACGCGCGCGAAGACGGCGATCTCGAACACATCGCGCTGACGCTTTTGCGGCGCTACGGTGTCGTGTTCTGGCGTCTTCTGGAGCGCGAGGCGCAATGGCTGCCGCCGTGGCGCGATCTGCTGCGCGTCTATCACCGGCTGGAAGCGCGCGGCGAGATTCGCGGCGGGCGCTTCGTCGCCGGGCTCGCGGGCGAGCAATTCGCGCTGCCCGAAGCCGTGCCGCTGCTGCGCGACATGCGCAAGCGGCCGAAGGACGGCGTGTTCGTGGTGCTGTCGGCGGTCGATCCGCTCAATCTCGTCGGCACCTTGCTGCCGGGAGAAAAAGTGCCGGCGCTCGCGGCCAATCGCGTGCTGTATCTCGACGGCGTGCCGGTCGGCGCGGTGGTCGCGGGCAAGACGCGCTATTTCGGCGATTTCGATGGAGAAGGGCGCGAGCGCATGCGTCTCGCGCTCGTCAAGCGCACGGCGCGTTCGCTCGGCAGTTCCATCGGCAGCGGAGTGACGGGCGCGAGCATGCCGACGCGCCATTGAAGCGGCGAAGGACGCGATCCCTCGCCGCTATCGACGTTATTTCTTCGAGACGAATCTCGTGTTGAACGGACCGGCCTGCGTAGCGGGCACGTCCTTCACCGGCACGCCCGGATAACCGACGACGCGATTTGTCGCCGATGCCGGCCGGATGCGAAACAATGGACGCACGCCATCGCGCGCGCCGCCGACGATCGTATGCATCGCCTGCCTGTCGAGTTCGACGCTGTCGGCGAGATCCCTGATTTTGATGACGGCCATGGATGCTTCCTCCAGAGTGGGGAGTCCCAATCGAGTATAGACAATCGTCTTCGATGTGCCGGAGCGACTCCGTGATCCGCAACACCGATCGCGCGTGAACGCCAATGGCGGCACAAGGCGCGTGCCTTCTGCCGCAAAGACGTTCGTGAAGACCAATGCGAATCGCGTGCCAACGCCGCGTGCGAGCGGCATGAACTGTCCAGTGCGTTGATTTTTCGGTCCTTTTCGCCACGCGGCGAGTTCGTGCCAAGCGTATTTCGATGGCGTGACGCCAACACTCGTCATCGATGTGTCGGTCTCCGAACGACATGTGCGCGATGCCGCTCATGATCGAAAACGCCATTTGCGAAAGCTCCATGTGAAGGCTAGTATCGAACGATCACCGGGGTTTTGTTACGACAAGTAGTTCTCGATCGATTGGAGCCGCGTCGCGTCGCACAGATGACAAGTTTTGCGCAAGCGATTCGTACTTATCGGGGCGACGGCGGGTCGCGCGACGAGTTCTTTGCGGGAGTGGACGGCGCACTGGCGACCGAACAGACTCCGGCAAGGCGGCTCATGGAGATCCTCGACGAGGAGCACGCGGCGCGGCCGTTGCCCCCCGACATCTATGCGGCCATCCGCCGCCGCATCGAGCATGCGGCGCGCATGCGTCCCGAAGCCGATTCCCCTACCGGGCCCGCGAGCCGCGACGAGACGCGTCTGCAAACGTCGCCGGGTTTCGCGCCGCCGCCTTCGCGCGATCCGAGCGGCGGCACCGGGAGTCAGGCGACGCAAGTGATGGTCGATCACGATCAGCAGATGAAAGGCGTCGGCGACACGCTCAACAGCCGCTTCGTGCTGGAAGAATGTCTCGGCATCGGCGGAATGGGGACCGTGTACAAGGCGCTCGATCTGCGCAAGCTCGAAGCGTCGGACCGGCGGCCGTATGTCGCGATCAAGGTGCTCAATCTCCAGTTCCGCGGCAATCCGAAATCGCTGATCGCGTTGCAGCGCGAGGCGCGCAAGGCGCAGCAGCTCGCGCATCGGAATATCGTCACCGTGTACGACTTCGACCGCGACGGTCAGGTCGTCTATCTGACGATGGAATATCTGTCTGGCCAGCCCCTCTCGCGTCTGCTTCGGAACCCGAACTTCAAGGGCATGCCGTTCTCCGAGGTCTTTCCGATCTTCAAGGGCATGGCCAACGCGCTCGCCTACGCGCACGAACGCGGCTTCGTGCACTGCGATTTCAAACCGGCCAACGTGTTTCTCACGGACACGTCGGAAGTGAAGGTGATCGACTTCGGCATTTCGCGCGTGATCCAGCGGCCCGAGGAGGAAACCGAGGCGACCGTGTTCGATCCCGGCAGCCTCGGCGCGCTCACGCCCGCGTACGCGAGCCCGGAGATGCTGGAGCATCGCGAGCCCGATCCGCGCGACGACATTTACGCGCTCGGCTGCATCACCTACGAATTGCTGACGGGCAAGCATCCGTTCGATCGCGTGCCCGCGTTGCAGGCGAGAAGCGCGGGCATGAAGCCGCAGCGTCCCGAGCATCTCGGCAACAAGCAGTGGAAAGCGCTGAAGGCCGCGCTCGCATTCGAACGCGAAGCGAGGACGCCGAGCGTCACGCAATTTCTCGAAGATATCGCCGACGAAAATGCCGCGTCGCCCGCGGGCCGCAAGGGAAAAAAAGGCGGCGTGCCGAAGTTTGCGATCGGCGCGGCGGCGCTCGTGGCCCTGCTGGCGGCGGGCGCGGGATATTACTTCTACGATCAGTCGAGGGGCGGCGAGGAAGTTGCGCACGAAGCGCCGCCCGCGCCGGCAGAAGGCAGCGCCGCGGGAACGGTGACACCGCATTCGCCCGGCGCGCCCCCCGCTTCGGCGGCGGTGGCGGTCACGCCCGCCGTGCCCGCGACGCCCGTTCCCGAACTCACGATGGCCGCCGTCACGCCCGTGCTCGGGAGCGTGCCGTGCTCGGCGCTGGTGGCGTCGGTGCATGATCAGACCGTCGACGTGCAGGGCTTCGTATCGCAGAAATACGGTCTCGCGCGACTGAAGGAAGCGCTCGGCCGCGTGCCAGGCGTGAAGACGACGAACTTCGGCGTGCAGCCGGTCGCCGACGACAAATGCGATCTGCTCAAGGTGTACGGCCCGTTCTGGACGGCCAACCGCCAGTCGGGGCGACCGGCATCGGTGCACACGCGCTCGCGCGCGACGAGCCTCACCGAAGGCGACCCGCTCATCGTCGATCTGATGACGCCCGCGTTCGAGTCCTACGTCAACGTCGACTATTTCATGCTCGATGGCAGCGTCGTGCATCTGTTGCCGAACGCGCGCTCGCGCGACAACCAGGCGCCCGCAAACTACACGGCGACCATCGGCACAATGGGCGATTGGGTCGTCGGCAAGCCGTTCGGTTCGGAGATGATCGTGCTGACAGTCACGCCCGCGCCGCTCTTCGACTCGCCGCGCCCCGACAGCGAAGCGAAGTCCGAATATCTGCGCGCCGTCGACAAGCGGCTCTCGGCGCTCGCGGGCAAATACGGCCGCGAGCGCGTCGCCGTCGATATCTTCCAGATCACGACGCAAGCCAAAAAGTAGCGCCGGCTCAGGGTTTCGTGGCGGACGCCAGCACACAGGGCATCGGCACGAGCAGCTCGCCGTGCCGCGCGTACGCCGTCACGCGGGCGTGCACTTCCTGCGCGATTGCGGCAAGCGCGCTTTTCGATTGCGCGCGCAGCAGCGCCGCCATTCGCACGCCGCCGTGCATCAAGGCGTCGAGCGGCGTTTCGGGCAGCACGAGATGCCACGTTTGCTCGACTTCGACGGCGCGCGCGTCGGCAAAGCCGGCTTCGGTGAGCACGCGCACACATTCGTCGGGATCGCTGAAGCGAAAGAAGGGCGGCGAGGGCGGCAGTCCGACATCGAGCGTCCCATGCAGCCGGACCGCGTCGAGCACCATGCCGAAGCCGACCGCGCGTTCGGGTGCAGCCCACGCGGTGAACGCAATGCGTCCGCCCTGGCGGAGCACGCGCGCCGCTTCGTCGAGCGCGCGCTCGGGCTCGGGAAAATGCAGCATGCCGAAGTTGATGCCGACGGCGTCGAAGCTTTCGTCGCCGAACGGCAACTGCTCCGCGCCCGCGAGATGAAACTCGATCTCGGGATGAAACTGCCGCGCGTGCGCGATCATCGACGCGGAAAAATCGACGGCCGCCGCAGTCGCGCCACGCTCGATCGCCGCCGCGGCGAGATTGCCCGGCCCGGCGGCGACATCGAGCATGCGGATGCCCGGCGCGACCGAAAGCGCATCGAGCAGCGCGGGATGCGCCTGAACGGTCAGCCTTCCAAAATAGTCCTCGTACGACGGGACCACATGCTCCCAGCCGTCCTTCTCGAACGCTGCGAATTCGTCGAATTGCATGACGCACCTCCGCTCGCCGCACGCGCGGCTCGTCGTTGCCGGAGGCCGGGCCTCGTCAGGACCGCGCGAGGCTAGGTCTTGGGCTTCTCGATAGAAGCTTTGAGTTCGTTCAGGGCGTCTTCCATGCGTTTGCTGACGAGCGCATAGGCTTCGGCCTGAGTCTGCTGGGTCGTGCGCGCGATGTCCTGCATGTCCGCGAGCGCGTTGTGCAGCGCGCGTTGCACGACTTCGTTGGCGTTGAACGGCGGTTGCGTCGAGGTCGTGGCGAATTGTTTTGCGATGCCTTCGAGATCGCTCAAGGTCCGGCGCAGGATTTCGAGTTGTTTGTCGCGCAGCGCCTCCATGCCGCCGAACGCGACGCGATTGGTCGCCGCGAGCGCTTCGACGTCCTTGCGGCGCGATTCCATGATCGCGGTGACGTCGAACCCAGGAAGCTGGTACTGCTGGAACATGGCTGCAAACTGGCTGAACGGATCGCTGAAATTTTGGTTCATCGTGCCTCCCCAGGGTTTTGTCGGTCGAATGCGAGCCATTCTTGCGGGCAAAGGCGAGGATGGCCCGGGCAGCATGCGCCGTGTGCGCGAAGCCATGCCAACGCGCAGCCAGCACCTGATACTACCAATATAAGCCGTGGAAATGGGGCAAGGGAAAACACCAGAACGAGCGGTCGCCTCCCGGCGCGCGCGACGTTCGGTTGAGGTTGATGCAGGTCAATTCGTGCCGCGCCGAGCAAGCGACCATTGAATTATCGCGGCGCGGTATCGGTGCGCCCGACGGTCGGGAGAACATCATGATCAGGGGTGAAGGGCGCATCGTGGCGGCTTTGGGCGCGGTGTTCGTGACGCTGGGCGGCATCAATGCGGCGCTGCGCGGCCTGCTCTTCGACGAGACGTCGGTGATGTACTACGGCGTGCTCGCGATACTCATCGGGGCTGCGTCGTTCGTCGTGATGCTGACACCGTTCCCGAGCGACGAGCCCTGACGATTGAGCGCGTGCCGATCAGATTCTCTCCTCGTCGGCGAATACGCCGTGCTCCGCCTTGATCTGCTCGCGATCGATGCACTGGACGTGCCAGCGTCCGGTGCTCTTCATGCCGGCGCCGTCGGCATACCAGAGGACGCGTCCCGCGAGACCCTCGCATGGGCCATCCGGCGCGTCGACATCGAGGCGCTCCAGAACGCAGATGGGATCGCCCACTTGCTGGCCGCAAATCATCGTGCCGTTCGAACCTGTGCGCAAGCCGCCCCAGTCCGGCACATCGACGGACTGATGACCCTCGCGCGACCATCGGCGGGTTTCCTTGTCGAGCCACAGGATGGCGTAGGCCGCCGATTGAGCGCCTTCGAAGCCATCCAGCTTGACCGTGATACGCATGTCATCCTCCATGAAGCAAATTCGATGGACGAAGACGCTCGGCGCTTTCGCCGGCCATGAGCGTCCTCGGTTGAATGGCGGCTTGCGCCGCGCGTATTGTTGAGGCGTTGCGACGCGATCTTCTCAGACCGCGATGAGAGGTTCGAACTGGACGCCGCAGATAAGTTTAATCGCGCCGCATGTAATGGGTTCCATCGCCGATGCGTTCGTAAGGCACGCTTCGGATCGCGAACTTGCCGCGCCGCAACAGCGATGATGTCCGAACCAAACAAGCAAGTCCGATGCCGAAATGTGTCGCCGACACATGTTCGCTTCGTGACTGCATGAGTCAAGTTTAGTACGACAATCTGACCGTTCAGCGACAGTCATCGGAGGCAAATCGCCGCACGCGCGAGCAACCGATGCGCGATGCGTGCGCCGCATCATCGCGTGATGTGGTGTAACCAGAATGCCCGGCGAGCGTGCATCGGTGCACCAAGGCGGCTTCGCGCGCCCCAGCGCATCGCGCGTGCGTGCCGTTCGTTTGCTGCTGCGACGGACAACACGCTGCGCTGCAATATCGATGGAGATGAATTCATGCGCGCAATGGTCTTCGACGGCAACGGTCCTTTCCTGCAGTTGCGCGATCTGCCCGATCCGGTGCCGCGCGCAGGTGAACTGCTCATCGACGTCCATGCGTGCGGCGTGTGCCGCACCGATCTCCATGTAGTCGACGGCGAGCTCGCGCATCCGAAGCGGCCCGTGATACCGGGCCACGAGATCGTGGGAACGGTCGCGCGGCTCGGCGCGGGCGTGACGAACTTCGCGCCCGGCGATCGCGTGGGCGTGCCGTGGCTGGGCCATACCTGCGGCCGTTGCCGCTACTGCATCGCCGGCCGCGAGAATCTCTGCGATGCGCCGGATTTCACCGGCTATACGATCGACGGCGGTTACGCGCAACGCGTCGTCGCCGATGCGCGCTACTGCCTGCATCTGCCGCAACGGTATTCGGACGTGGAAGCCGCGCCGCTGCTGTGCGCGGGACTGATCGGCTATCGCACGCTCGCGGTGGCCGGCGACGCGCAGCGCATCGGCATCTATGGCTTCGGCGCGGCCGCGCATATCGTCGCGCAGGTGGCGAAGCATCAGGGGCGCGCGGTCTATGCGTTCACGCGTCCGGGCGATATCGCGGCGCAACGTCTCGCGCTCGCCCTGAAGGCGCATTGGGCGGGCGGCAGCGACGAGACGCCGCCCGATGAACTCGACGCCGCGCTGATCTTCGCGCCCGCCGGCGCGCTCGTGCCCGCGGCGCTCAAGGCGGTCGCGAAGGGCGGCGCCGTGGTGTGCGGCGGCATCCACATGAGCGACATTCCTTCGTTTCCGTATGCGCTGCTCTGGGGCGAGCGGCGCGTCATATCGGTGGCGAATCTCACGCGCGAGGACGGCCGCGCGTTCATGGGGATCGCCGCGCAGTTTCATTTGGATCTGCACACGACGCCTTATCCGCTCGACGAAGCGAACCGCGCGCTCGCCGATCTGCGCGACGGCAAGCTGACGGGCGCGGCGGTGCTGACGGTCCGCGCGTGAATCAGTGATGTTCGAGCATCGCGCGATCGACGATGCGGACCTGACGCCCGTTGAGCCCGATCGCGCCTTCGCGCTGCAGCTTCGAGAGCGTGCGGCTCACGGTTTCGAGTTCGAGCCCGAGATAGCTGCCGATATCCGCGCGCGTCATTGGCAAGAGAAGATCGACCGGATGTCCGCCGGATGACGTTGCGCCCGCGTCGAGGCGTTCGGCGAAATCGAGCAGGAACGCCGCGACGCGTTCGCGCGCGGGCATGGTGCCGAGCATCAGCGCGAGACGCGATGCGCGCACGATCTCCGCGCTCATGATCGCGAGCAGTTCGTGCTGCATCCCCGCGTATTCGCGACACAGCGGTTCGAGAATGCCGACCGGCATGATCCGCACGACGCTCGCTTCGAGCGCGACGGCGTCGCTTTCGTGCCGGTTCGTGCATATGCCGTCGAGACCGAGCGTTTCGTTTTCGAAGTGAAAGCCCGTGACCTGCGTGTGCGGCGCGCTGTCATCGTCGCTGCTGGGGAATGTCGCAACGGTCTTGAAGCAACCGCTTTGCACCGTATACAGGCTGCGCAACGGCTCCCCCGCGCAATACAACGCATCGCCACGCTCGACGGTGCGCGTCGGAAACGGGATCGCGTCGGTGTCCGAAAAGCGGACGTGCAACGTCGGCGCGCGCCGGGTCGAAGCGCCCGCATCGATTGAAGGTTCCATTGCGACTTCCTCCTTCAAGACCAGTATGGTTCACGAATGGAGGAAAAGAAAATCGGCCTGACTCGCGCGACCGTTTCAGAACTCGATATCGAGTTCGTCGATTTCCTCGGCTTCCTGTTGCGCATCGGCGATCCAGCGGCGCATTTCCGGCATCGCGAGAATGCGCTCGCCGTACGCGACGATATCGGCGTCGAGCTTGACATCGTAGGTGACGAAGCGCGTGACGACCGGCGCGAACATCGCGTCCGCGCACGTACGTTCGCCGAACAGATACGGACCACCATACCGCGCGAGACATTCATGCCAGATCGTCACGATCCGCTCGATGTCGGTCTGCGCGCGCGCCCATACCTTGAAGCCCGGAAAGTGCGCCTTCAGGTTCATCGGCAGGGCGGAGCGCAGTGCGGCAAAACCCGAGTGCATCTCGCCGCAAATCGCGCGGCAATGCGCGCGTTCGGCGCGCTCCTTCGGCAACAGGCCGGCATCGGGGCATACTTCATTCAGATATTCCGCGATGGCGAGCGTGTCCCAGACCTTGATGCCATCGTGAAAGAGACACGGCACGAGTATCGATGGCGACAGCAAAAGCAGTTCGGCGCGCGCGCCGGGATCGTCGGCGGGCATCACGACTTCCTCGAACGGCAGTCCGCTGAACTTCGTGAGCAGCCAGCCGCGCAGCGACCAGGACGAATAGTTCTTGCTGCTAATGGTGAGCGTGGCGTTCGCCATGAGTCGTTCCTCGCGCGTCGTGCACCAAGACGGATCGAGCGCGGTGCGCCCAAGCACCGAAGCGCGGCAAAACGCGCTCGTGAATGGCATCCGTGCAAAGCCTATGCCAATCGCGTGACATATGAAGGCCCATGTAGCCATCGATTGGCATGGCTATTGCCTCCTTTCGTCGCCATGAATCCGTTCACCTATGCGGGCTATCAGGCCTGGTCCGATTCGATGCTGCCGATCCGCCACGCCGCTACGCTCGTCGAAGGCGCGCTGCGCGTCTGGAAGGATATCGGCGAGACGCCGCAGGCCCGCGGTATGGCGGCGCTCTGCGAACAGGTCGCGCTCACGGGCCTGACGCACGCGCGGCCGCCATTCGATATCGCGCCGGTGCAAGCCGAAGGCAAAACGATGCGCGTCGTGGAAGAAGTCGCGGCATCGACGCCGTTCTGCGATCTGCTGCATTTTCGCAAGGACGATGCGTCCATCGTGCAGCCGCGCGTGCTCGTCATCGCGCCGATGTCCGGCCACTTCGCGACCCTCTTGCGCGGCACCGTGCAGACGATGCTCGCCGATCACGACGTCTATATCACCGACTGGCGCAATCCGCGCGACGTCTCGCTGATGCACGGCCGCTTCGGTTTCGACGAATACGTGCAGCACATCATCGATTTCATCGAGACGATCGGGCCGGGCGCGCATCTGCTCGCCGTCTGCCAGCCGACCGTCGCGGCGCTCTCGGCGGTTGCGCTGATGGCCGAGGACCGGCATCCCGCCGAGCCGGCGAGCATGACGCTGATGGCCGGTCCCATCGATACGCGCGTGAACCCGACGCGCGTGAACGAACTCGCGAAAAGCAAGCCGATCGACTGGTTCGAGCGCAATCTCATCAGCATGGTGCCGTTCGGTTTCGCGGGCGCGATGCGGCGCGTTTATCCGGGCTTCGTACAGCTGGGCGCGTTCATGTCGATGAATCTCGCGCGTCACATCGAATCGTTCGAGGAGATGCATCATCAACGCGCGAAGGGCGACGTCGCGAAGGCCGATGCGATCCGCGTTTTCTACGAGGAATACTTCGCGACGATGGACCTCACCGCGGAGTTCTATCTGGAAACCGTCGACACCGTGTTTCAGCGGCACGCACTGCCGCTGAAGCAGCTCGAAGTGCGCGGCCGCAAGGTCGATCCGTCGGCGATCCGGCGCACCGCGCTTTTCACCGTCGAGGGCGAGCGCGACGATATCTGCGCCGTCGGCCAGACGCTCGCGGCGCAGGATCTGTGCGACAAGCTGCGGCCGTATCTGAAGGCGCATCATGTTCAGACGGGCGTCGGCCACTACGGCGTGTTCAACGGCAAGCGCTGGGAGCAGCAGATTTATCCGCGCATCCGCGCATTGATCCACGACAACGAGCCCAGTCCCGCCGGTGTGAATGCGCGCACGCAGCCGATGGTGCCCTTGCACGCAATCGCGCCGCTCGCACGCGAATCCACGGTCGCCGAGGATCAGGCGCAGACGGCGAACGAGGGCGATGACAAACAGGCGATCGCCGATCCCGAATAACGCTAGCTCGAGAGCGGCAGAACGATGCGCGACTCCGCGCCGCCGCCGTCGCGCGCGCGCAGTTCGAGCGTTCCGCCGTGCAGCCGCGCGATGCGCTCGACGATTGCAAGTCCGAGGCCCGTGCCCTTCGGCTGGCCTTCGCCGCCGCCGCGCTTGAACGGCTGCTTCAGCGCTTCCGGATCCTGACCGCCGAGGCCTTTTCCGCGATCCGCGATCACGACGCAGGCCGTGTTCGCCTCGCGATCTGTCCACGTCCGCACTTCCAGGCCGACTACGCCGTAGAGCACTGCGTTCTGCATCAGGTTCATGAGCATCCGCATCATGCTGATCGGCCTGAACGGGAACGGTTCGATCTCGCCGAGATCGAGCGCGAACTCGTGCCCCAGTCCGGCGAAATCGGCGGCCAGATTGGCGATCAGCGCGTTGAGATCGCCGACGACGGGCGTTTCCTTCGCGCCGCTGCCCGCGTAGTCCATGAACTGCTGAAGAATCGTATCGATGGTGTCGAGATAGCCTTCCGCCGATGCCGCGAAAGCCGCGTCCGTCGATGGCACGGCGGACATCGCCATGGCGAGGCGCAGCTTGGTCATCGGCGTGCGAATGTCGTGCGAAATGCCCGCGAGCATCAGCGCGCGCGTGGCGTCGGCTTCCTTCAGCGCGGCCGTCATGCGATTGAAGGCGCCGCTGACCTGGGCGATTTCCGTCGGACCGTCGGTCGGCAGGACGCCCGGCTCGCCGCCCGCGGACACGAGCCGAGCGGCATCGGCGAGATGCGCGAGCGGACGGTTCAGATGGCGCTGGATCAAGTACGCCGTCGCGAACGCGAGCGCGCCGAGTCCGAGCGAAAGGAAAAGGGCGGTCGCGAGGCCGTCGTCGTGCGCGGCTTCGGGCACCGGCAGCGCCAGCCAGCGCGGCTCGCCCGCCAGATGCGCGCGGATCCACAAGCGCTGCTGACCGTCGTCGGACGCTTCTGCGCCTTGCCAGCGCACGAGCATGTCGGCGGGCAGATGCGCGCGCAGGCTCTCGATGAACGTCCGGCGCTGATACGTTTGATAGAAGCGCAAGCGCGATCCCGGCGCCATGTCGCGCGCGCCGGCGGGCAGTTCGGCGCGAAGGTCGAGGTTCACGGCGACGCTTTGCGCGGCTTCGGGCGGCGAAGTTTTCAGGAGCGTATCGAGCGTGACAATATAGCTCGCGAAGGTCGCCGCCGCGCGCTCGATGCGCGGCGTCTGGATGAAATGGAGCAGCACGGCGATCGCGCACACCTGGCTCACCGCGACGAGCGCGACCAGCAGCAGGATGTTGCGCGCGAAGAGCGAGCGCGGCGCCCACTTCACGATTCGATTTCCGCGAGCAGCATGTAGCCGACGCCCCACACGGTCTTGATGAAGCGCGGCTTGCCCGGATCTTCCTCGACGATCTGACGCAGCCGCAACACCTGCACGTCGATGCTGCGATCGAGCGCGTCGTGATCGCGGCCGCGCGTGCGGGCGATGAGGTTGTCGCGGCTGACCGCGCGGTTCGGCGACGAGCCGAGCGCCGTGAGCAACTGCATCTGCGCGGAATGAATCTCGAACGGCTCGCCGCCGCGATACAGCTTTTGCTTCGCGAGATCGAGGCGGAAATCGCCGAAACGGATGCGCTGCTGCGTATGCGTCGGGTCGCCCGCCGCAATCTTCTGGCGGCGCAGCAACGCACGCACGCGAGCGACGAGTTCCTGCGGCAGAAAGGGCTTGGCAAGGTAATCGTCGGCGCCGGTTTCGAGGCCGACGACCTTGTCGACCGGATCGCCTTTCGCGGTGAGCATCAGGATCGGCAGCGTCTGGCCTTCGGCGCGCAGGCGCTTGCAGACCGAAAGGCCGTCTTCGGGCTCCATCATCCAGTCGAGCACCAGCAGGTCGTAAGGCTCGCGCTGCAAATAGCGGTCGAGCCGCTTGCCATTTTCGACGACGCGTACTTCGAAACCCTGCGAACTCAGAAATCGCTGCAGCATGTTGCGCAACTCGGCTTCGTCGTCAAGCACGATGATCTTCGGCAGGGTTTCCATGGAGGCTCCGGGTCAGCGTTGCGCGGCGTGCTCGTGCATGAAGGCTTCGATTTGCGGCAGCGTGACGTAGCCGTTCTTCTGCGTGTCGATTTCGTCGAAGTGCTTGGCGACCATCGGCATGCCCGTGGATGCCTGCTCGCGCGTGAGCTTGCCGTCGTGCGTGGTGTTGGCGCTCGAAAAGCGCGTCTGCAACTGGCCGAGCACGTGTTCGAGGCGCGGGCTCGCGCCCATCGGCTGCGTAGCGGTCTGCGCGAACGCCGCGCCCGACGTGGCGCACGCCGCGCATGCCGCAAGGATGACAAGAATCTTTCGCATGGCTCTCTCCCCTGATTCGCTACGGATGAACGTCGACGGTGATGCCATTCTATTGAGCCGCGCCGCGAACGCAATCTTGGGGATGCTACGAATCATGTCGCCGTATTTCGCGTTCGATGCCGCGCATTCGCGCCGACATCCCGCGACATAAGTTACGACTCACGCATCGGGCAGGGCTTCGCTATCGTTCTCATCGCCGGCAGTTGCATTTCTTTGTTGCTGCCGTATTCAACGTCTCCCGATGCATGAGGACTTCAACATGAATTGCCGTTTGCTCAGCGTTTCCGCCGTTGCCGCCATCAGCCTGACCTGCGCGAAGACCGCATCGGCTGGAACGAGCGCGCAGGTTTCCTACGTCGCGCCCGCCGTCGTTTACGCGCCGCCGCCGCGTCCCGTGTACTGCTACGCGCCGCCGCCGAGGCCGCCGTATTACTACGTGCCCGCGCGCACGATCGTCGTCGAGCCGGCGTTCGCGCCGGTGGTGGTCGCCGCGCCGCCGCCTCCGCCGCCGCAGCCTGCCGTCATCGTGACGCCGTATGGAGTTGCGCCTGCCGTCAGAGTGACTTACGCGCAGCCGGTGCTCGCGACGCCCGTCGTCGTCATGCATTGATCAATGCGATCCACGGCCGCCTCCTATACTGGATGAACCGCATGGGCGCAACTGCCGATGCGGCGGCGAGCCCGGCGCGTCGCGCCGTTTCATGGCGTTCCAACAGGAGGATCGAGCCATGCTATTCATCGTCAACTGGACTGCGCAACCCGAGGCCGAACGACTCGCGGCCGAGCGATTCCTGCAAACTCGCGGCGCGCCGCCCGACGGCATTCATCTGCTGGGCCGCTGGCATGCGATCGGTTCGATCTGGGGTATCGCCGTGTGCGAATGCGACAACGTCGAGCCGCTCGCGCAATGGGCGCACGAATGGGCCGATTTGTTCATGTTCGACATCAAGCCGGCGATCACGGACGAGCAGGTCGGAAAAATGCTCGCCGAGTATGCGCAGCGACAGTAGCGGGGCAAGCGGCCCGATTCGTCGTACGAACGCGCGTCGAGAGCTTAGGGTTTGCGTGGCTTGCAGCGGCACGGAGAATGCCTCAACATCACAAATGTACTAGTTAGTTCAAATTTGAGCGCCATATACGATCTCCGCGAAGTTGTTTCAAGCATGGCGCCGTCAAGGAGCGAAGCGTGACCCAATCCCCTACGAAAGAACCTTGCGTCATATCGGTTGCGATCACCGGTTCGGTGCCGCGCAAGAAAGACAATCCCGCCGTGCCGATCACGATTGCCGAGCAGATCGAAAGCACGCACGAGGCGTATGAAGCGGGCGCGACGCTCGTGCATCTGCATGTGCGCGACGAGGATGAGCGATCGAGCTCGGACCGGCACAGGTTCGCGGAATTGCAGGAAGGCATCCGCAAGCATTGCCCTGACATCATCATCCAGTTCTCGACGGGCGGGCGCGGGCGTTCGTTCGAGCAGCGCGGCGCGATGCTGGACTTGAAGCCTGACATGGCGTCGCTCGCGACGGGATCGGTCAACTTTCCGACGATCGTCTACGAGAATCCGCCCGATTTCGTGCGCTCGCTCGCGCAGACGATGCTCGATCACAACGTGAAGCCCGAGATCGAGATCTTCGATCTGGCGATGCTCTATAGCACCGTCGATCTCGTGAATCAGGGTTTGTTGAAATCGCCTGTGCACGTTCAGTTCGTGCTCGGCGTGAAGAACGCATTGCCCGCGCGACGCGAGATTCTCGAGTTCGAGGTCGAGCAGTTGAAGAAGAATCTGCCGGATGCCACGTGGACGGCTGCGGGCATCGGGCGCCATCAGCTCGAAGTGAATCATTGGACGTTGCAATTGGGCGGACATTGCCGAACGGGACTCGAAGACAACGTGCGCTGGGACAAGGACACGCTCGCGAAGAGCAATGCGCAACTCGTGAGCCGGGTGGCGTCGTTATGCGCGGAGTACGGTCGGCCGGTGGCGACGGCGACGGAAGCGAGGAAGCTGTTGTCGATCTGAATTTCGATGGCGATGGCCGAAGCGCGCTTGCGGGAGACCGCGGGCGCGTTTTTGTTTACGCTGCGCAATATCGCTTCGCATGCCGAAATGTCATTCAAGGCTCGCACTTCGCGTGCGGCGAAGTACTGAGCATGGGACAGGCGGCTTGCGGTGCCTCGCGCGAAAAATCTGCCTGACAAAATCTGCCTTACAATCGGTCTCCACCCTGACAAGCACGTCACGCGCGAACATGAACGAGCGTAAGTCATCCGGCCTCGCCGACCGGATTTATAGCGACATCCTCAACAGCATCATCGAAGGCGAGTTCAAGGAGGGCGACCGGCTCCTCACCGAACACGCGCTCGCGGAACGATTCGCCACCTCGCGTCCGACCGTGCGCGAGGCGCTCGCGCGGTTGCGCGCAGACGGCATCATCGTGACGCGGCGCGGATCGGGAACGATCGTGGGTCGCCGCCCCGATCCCGACGTGCGCCGCTTCGCTCCGCTGGAAACGCTATCCGACATTCGTCGCTGCTACGAATTTCGCGTGGTGACGGAGTCGGGCGCGGCGGAACTGGCCGCCGTCAAGGCCGAGGAGCAAGACATCCGCGCGATTCAGGACGCGTGGGACCAGCTCGAACGCGTCGTCGAAACGCAGGAGGGCATCGGCGCGAAAGACGATTTCGCGTTTCATCTCGCGGTCGCGCGAGCGTCTAAAAATCAGTTCTTCATCACCGTGCTGTCGTTCATCGAAGAACAGGTCGAAGTCAGCATGAACCTGTCACGCAACCTGTCGTACGTGAAGACGCTCGAACGCCAGCGTCTCGTTCAGAGAGAGCATCGCGAAATCCTTGAAGCGATCCGCGCGCACGATTCCGCCCGAGCCGGGCAAGCGATGAAGGCGCACCTCGAGAACGCGGTCGAGCGCATGTTCGGTGAATAATTTCGACCCGACAGTTGTCACACAACCTTAGCCAACTTGCGATAAACTGGCTCCCTCCCGGCAAAGTTGTTTGACAACTTTTACCCGCCTTGCTACCTTCTGCGGACCTTTTCCGTCGATTCAGCGAGGCGTCATGAATACCGATCCCATCGTCGTCAGCGAGTTTTCCGCATCCGTCATGGCGGTGCCGCCGCTGGCGCGTCGCCCGGATTATTCGCTCGATCCCGAAGCCAACCGCAGGCTGATCGCTCATATCGAGGCCGGCGGCGTGTCCACGCTGCTTTACGGCGGCAACGCGAATCTGTACCACGTCGCCGTCAGCGAGTTCCGGGAGTTGCTTGACATGCTGGCCGAGTCGGCTGGCCCGCGGACTCGCGTCATTCCGGCCATCGGCCCTGACTACGGGAAGATGCTCGATCAGGCGCGCATCCTCGCGCAGACGGGCTACCGCACCGCGATGATCCTGCCGCTCGCGGGTTTCACCACGCCGGAGGGCGTCGCGCACGGCCTCAGACGTCTTGCCGATGTGGCCGGCATGCCGTTCACGCTCTATATCAAGAGCGAGAGTTACATCGACGTGGACGGGCTTGCCGGCCTCGTCGATGACGGCACGCTGCTCGCGGTGAAATACGCGATTCAGCGGGCCAATCCAGCGGACGACGGCTATCTGCGGCGCTTGCTCGAAAGCGTGCCGGCGTCGAAGGTCGTGTCGGGCATGGGCGAGCGCCCCGCGCTGGTTCACACGCGCGACTTCGGTCTCGCGTCATGGACGACCGGCTCGGGATGCATCGCGCCGCACGCAGTGATGGCGCTGCTGCGCGCGGCAAAAGCAGGCGGCACCGGGGCCGATTCCATCTACGAGCACTTTATGCCGCTCGAAACCCTTCGCGACGAAGTCTCGCTGATCCGCGTTCTGCACGACGCCGTGACCTTATCGGGCATCGCCGACATGGGCCCGATACTGCCGTTGCTGAGCGCGTCGCCCGAAGCTGCGTTGCCGGCCATCGAACGTGAAGCGCGCGCGCTGCTCGCATTCGATGAAACCCTCCGCGTTTCCGGGAAACGTGCAGGAAACCCCAGTTAAACAAAGGTTAAAGCGGGAGGTAACAAGCGCTCGGGGTATATCCCGAGGCGGCTTGCAAAGCGCTATCGGCAGAGGAAAAAAGCCGGTTCGGCTGTTTCGGTAACAGCATCGGCGGGTTGCGATTTGCTTGACATCCTATAACCTCGTTAGCTATTTTTCAGCATCCAAGCCGCAACGAGGACGCACGCGCACGATAGACACGCAAGAATCAGAACGAAGTACAAACAGGCCGGCGATCAACACAATCGACAACATCGACGATCCGACCGGACCTCTTCCCGACCAGCGGTTGCGAGAGAAGTGAGGAGACAACATGGCTTTCAAGGCAGGACTGTCAGTGAAACTGGCGGCGATTTGCGTCGCCGTGAGCGCGGCTTTCGGCACGAGCGCGGCCCACGCGGCCGATCCCGTGTCGATCAACATCGTCGACGTTGCAGGCAATCTGCAACTGACGCAAAAGGGCTTCGAGGCGTTCAAGGCCAAGTATCCGGACCTCGTGTCCAGCATCACGTTCACGAATGCGCCGGCGCCGCAACTGCCGGGCAAGATCAAGGCGATGCAGGCGGCGGGGCGCTCGGACATCGACCTCGTCGTGACGGGCACCGACGCGCTCGCGGCCGGCATTCAGCAAGGTCTGTGGGAGAAGCTTCTGCCCGACAACGCCAAGGCATTCCCCGGCGTGCTCGACAAGTACGCGCCCGGTCCGCGCAAGATGCAGGACATCGCGCAGGGCTACGGTCTGGAAGTGACGTACATGCCAGCGGGTCCGCTGCTCGAATACAACCCGGCCAAAGTCACCGATGTCCCCAAGACGCCGGATCAACTGCTCGCGTGGTGCAAGGCGCATCCGAACAAGCTGATCTACGCGCGTCCGGCCAACTCCGGTCCGGGCCGCACCTTCCTGATGGGCCTGCCGTACGTGCTCGGCGACAAGGACCCGATGGACCCGATCAACGGCTGGGACAAGACCTGGGCGTTCCTCAAGCAACTGAACGACTGCATTCCGTACTACCCGGGCGGCACGTCGGCCGTGATGAAGGAGCTGGGTGAAGGCACGCGCGACATGACCGTCACCGTGACGGGCTGGGACATCAATCCGCGCGCGCTCGGCATCGTGCCGGCGGAATTCAAGGTCGGCGCATTCGACAACATGACGTGGGTCAACGACGCCCATTACATGGTGATTCCGAAAGGCGTGCCGAAGGAAAAGCTCGACGTGCTCTACAAGCTGATGAACTTCATGCTCGAGCCGGCGCAGCAGGCGCTGACATATGACGATGGCTATTTCTATCCGGGCCCGGCGGTGAAGGACGTGCCGCTCTCGATGGCGCCCGCGAAGAGCCAGGAAGTCATCCAGAAGTTCGGCCGTCCGGAATACGCGAAGCTCCTCGCCGACCGTCCGCACGTACTGCCGCTGAACGCGCAGGCGATGGTCGCCGCGTTCCAAAAATGGGACCGCGAAATCGGCGCGGCGAAGACGAAGTAAGTCGACGTATCGGTGTGATGAGACGGCGACGTTCCTCGCGAGGAGCGTCGCCGCTTGTACAAAAAAGCGCAGGAAATGTCATGAAGCACACTTTTGAGCAGTTGCGCCTCGACTCGGTCTCGCGCAGCTTCACCAACGCCGAAGGTCAGCAACTCGCGGCGTTGAAGGGACTCGATCTGAACATCCAGCGCGGCGAGTTCATCGCGCTGCTCGGACCGTCGGGCTGCGGCAAGTCGACCGCGCTGAACTGCATCGCCGGATTGCAGCCGTTGACCGGCGGCGGCATCTGGCTCGACGACAAACGTATCGACGTGCTGCCGCCCGAAAAGCGCGGCTTCGGCATGGTCTTTCAGAACTACGCGCTCTTTCCGCACATGTCGGTGCTGGACAACGTCGGTTTCGGATTGAAGATGCGCGGGGTATCCAAGGCCGAAGCGACGAAGCGGGCGAAAGCCGCGTTGCAACTCGTGCAACTGATCGGCCACGACGCCAAGCTGCCCGGTCAGCTTTCCGGCGGCCAGCAACAGCGCGTGGCGATCGCGCGCGCGATCGTCATCGAACCGCCGCTCGTTTTGATGGACGAGCCGCTCTCTAACCTCGACACCAAGTTGCGCATCGAAATGCGCGCCGAGATTCGCCGCATCCACGGCAAACTGGAGCGCGCGACGATCTACGTCACGCACGATCAGGACGAAGCGCTCTCGATGGCCGATCGCATCGTCGTGATGAAAGAGGGCGTCGTGCAGCAGGTCGCGTCGCCGAAGGAAGTCTATTCGCGTCCGAAGAACCTGCACGTCGCGCGGTTCATGGGCTTTCGCAATGTCGTGCAGGCGACGCTCGAAGGCACGCAGGGCGATTGCGTCGCGGTGAACGCGAACGGCGTCAGGCTGCTCGGCACGCCGATGGAAGGCTTCGACAGCAAGCGCGTTGCGGTCGCGCTGCGTCCGGAAGACATGGAGCGCGTCGCGCCCGGCACGGAAAACGCGTTCGACGCGCACGTCGAAGTCGTCGAGTACGGCGGACGCGATTCGCTCATCATCATCGATACGGCGTTCGGCAAGCTCTGGGCGCGCATCGCGGGCGAATGCAGCGAAGGCGAGCGCATCACGCTGCGCGTCGCGCCTTCGAAGACGCTCGTGTACGGAGAAGAAAAATGATCGCGCTTCCCGCGCAGCGCGATCCGAAGGGCTGGCTCGTAGCGCCCGCGCTCATCTTCATTCTCGCGCTGTTCATCTATCCGTTCGCCTACGGGCTGATGCTGTCGTTCAATCCGATGAACGGCGGCGGCATATGGGCGAACTACGTCACGTTCTTCACCGATTCGTCGATGTGGCCGACGATCATCGTCACGCTCAAGCTCGCCGTGCCCGCGACGATCATCAACGTCGGCGTATCGGTGCCCGTCGCGTTCGCGCTGCGCCGCACGTCGCCGTGGCAGAAGTTCGCGACGACGCTGCTCGTCGTGCCGGTGACGCTCGGCACCGTGCTGATCGCCGACGGCATGCTCACGTACTTCAGTCCGAACGGCTGGTTCCCGCAGGCGTTGCAGGCGCTGCATCTCTACGGCGATGAAGTGCGTCTCACGCACAACTACTGGGGCGTGCTGATTTCGCTGATCGTGTCGGGATTCCCGTTCGCGTTTCTGCTGACGCTTTCGTACGTGACCGGCATCGATCCGACGCTCGCGCGCGCGGCGGCCACGCTCGGCGCGAATCCGTGGCAGCAGTTCCGTCAGATCTATCTGCCCTTGCTGTTGCCCGGCCTCACGATGACCGCGTGTCTCTCGTTCGTGCAGGCGTTCTCGGTGTTTCCGTCGGCGGTGCTGCTCGGCGCGCCGGCCGGCCCGACGCGCGTGATCTCGATCGCCGCATCGGAGGCTGCGTTCGAAAACTACGACTACGCGCTCGCATCGACCATCGCGATCGTGATGGGCTTCGTGCAGTTGCTCGTGGTCGGCGGCATGCTCGGCGCGCGCCGCTTCTTCTATACGGGTCCGGTGACGGGAGGCAAGGGATAATGACGACCGATAACCGCGCGGCGTCCGGCTGGCAGGCCGGCGCCCCGACTCGAAGCACGGGCAAACAGATGAAACAGCAAGCGAGCCTGCGCGCCAGGCTATGGAAGTTCTTCGTCTGGACGACGATGGCCTTCTTCCTCGTCAACGTGCTGCTGCTGATCGCGACGGTCGCCGTGAATTCGGTGGCGACGCGCTGGTTCGGCACGCTGCTGCCGCAAGGCTTCACGCTGCACTGGTACGCGCAGGCGTGGAGCGACTTCCAGCTTTCGAGCGTGCTGCTCGTGACGCTCGAAGTGGTCGGCGCGGTCGTGCTGCTGTCGATCGCGCTCGGCGTGCCCGCCGCGTATGCGCTCGCCCGCGTGCAATTCCCCGGCAAGCGTTTCGCGATGCTCGTCTTCCTGCTGCCGCTGATGGTGCCGCCCGTGACCTACGGCATCCCGATGGCGACGGTCATGTACAAGTTCCATCTCGCGGGCACGCTGACCGGCGTGATCCTCGCGAACCTGGTGCCTGCGCTGCCGTTCGTCATTCTCGTGATGACACCGTTCATCGAGCAGATCGATCCGAATCTGGAATCGGCCGCGCGCATCTTCGGCGCGAACACGGCGAAGTATTTCCGCTACGTGCTGCTGCCGCTGCTCGTGCCGGGCATGCTGGCTGCCGGCTTGCTGGTGCTGGTGCGGACCATCGGCATGTTCGAGCTGACGTTCTTCACCGCCGGTCCGACGACGCAGACGCTCGTCGTCGCGCTGTACTACGCGGTGTTCTCGACGGGCGTGCGCGCGCCGCAGTCCATCGACGCGATGGCGATGATCTACATGGCCATCACGATGATCTGGGTGCTGATCGCGTTGCAGTTCGTGAGCCCGACGCAGCTCGTGTCGCGCGTGAAGGAACAGAAGCAGTGACGAAATTTCGTGCAGTTGGAGAGCTGAACGCGGAACCGCGCCTGAGTATCGCGAGCGGGCCGCATGTGATCGAAATCGCGCCGATGGCGGGCGGGCGCATCACGCGCTTCGCCACGCGGGATGCGCGCGGATTGCATGACTGGCTCGCGCCGGTGACAGTCGCGAGCTGGTCTTGCGATGCGTGGCCCAAGGGCGGCAGCTATCCGCTCGTGCCGTTTTCGAATCGCGTGCGCGATGCGCGTTTTCCCGCGCCGGACGGTTCCGTCGTCGAACTGGCGACGTTTCCAAGCATGACGCACGCATTGCATGGATTCGGCCAGTACGCGGCGTGGAGCGTCGAGTTGCACGAGGCGGATTGCGTCGTGATGCGTTACACGCACGGCGAGGGCGAGCACGGCTGGCCGTGGGCGTTCGAGGCCGTGCAACTGATCGAGGCCAATGCGGATGGCGCGCGGCTGTCGATGCGTGTCGCGAACCGGTCGTCGAGCCCGATGCCGGTCGGCCTCGGTTTTCATCCGTATTTCGTCGCGCTGGAAGCCGAACTCCATACGACGACGCATTGGCGTCACGAAGCCGAAATCGCGATCGAGCCGACGGACGAACGTCCCGCGCTTCTCCACCAACGCGAGACGGAAGGGTACACGCGCTATCTGAGCGGCTGGGACGGCCGTGCGACGCTGCATTACGCCGACGGCCGCACGCTCGGATTGATCGCCGACGACGCGCTCGGTCACGTCGTCGTGCATTGTCCGGCCGGGGCGGGTTATCTGTGCGTCGAACCGGTGTCGCACGTGAGCGACGGCTTCAATCTCGCGGCGCAGGGCTTGCGCGGGACGGGCATCGCCGTCATCGAGCCAGGTAGTGAAATACAGGCGTCGCTCTCGATGGCAGCCGGCGCGAACCCGGCCCGGCACGACGGCGCCGCCGCCTGACGCGCGCTTCGACACAGGCGCGCTCGCGGACCGCGCGGCAGCGCGATGCGTTCGCGGGCAGCACGCCCCCGACGATGCAAATATCCGTGTTCATGGCGCACCTCCATCGACTCAGCGCGTGAGCGGCATCGAAAAGAACGATTCGACGAGATCGACGATGCGCCACGTCGCGCAAGGCCGGCGGCAATGGGCGTCGAAACCGGCGTCCTTGAGCGTCTGCACCGGATCGGCGGGCCACACGTTGCTCATCGCGACGAGCAGGCGGCCGGTGACATCGCCGTCCGTACTCAACGTGCGCAGAAAGACGTAGCCGGATTCGTTGTCAAGGCTCGTGTCGAGAAGCAGCGCGTGCGGATGCCAGCTATTGACCAGCGCGCGCACCGACTTCAGATCCTGCGAAAGGATGACCTGCAAGCCTTTGAGCCGAAGTTGCACGGCGAGCGAATCGCCGATCGACTTGTCCTTGTGGGCGATCAGCACACGGCGCGATGCGTCTCCGGTACGCGCCCGCTTGATGCGCCACAATGCGAATTCGCTTTCGCTGGCGGCCAGACGGCTTGACATCTCATCCTCCATTCTCGTTTTGGGTTACGTGGTGATTCGACTGCGTTCAGTTTCGGCCGAACGTGGCGGTCGCTAAACCCGGCGCGGGAGGGGAACGCAGGAGATTTTGGGAGACTGCCGAATGTATCCCTGCGAAAGGAGGGTGGAAGTCGGGCAAGGCGCGCGTAATATCGGAACCGTTCTCGGAGCGTCGCAATGGAAAATGGCTATTTCAAAACTGTGTTGCTAGTAGAGGACGAAGGGCTCACCAGGAGCGCGATGAAAAGCCTGATCCTGGCGAACGAGCCTTTGCTCGAAATCGACGAAGCCGATGGAGTCGAGCAGGCGAAAGCCAAGCTTTCCGCCAATACCTACGATCTGATGTTTCTCGACTACCACTTGCGCGGCCAGGCGACCGGCATGGATCTGCTCAACTGGATCCGCGAAGAAGAACGCGAGGTCCAGACGATCATGCTGTCGGCGCAGGATGACCGCGACACGGTGCTCGAATGCATCAAGAACGGCGCGTGCGGATTCATCTCGAAGGGCAGCGAGCAGGGCGCGGGCGTGTTTCGCGAGGCGCTGAAAACGATCCTGAACGGGCGCGTCTATTTGCCGAATACGGTGCTGGGCAAGGGCGGCCACAGCCCGAAGCCGGTTTCGCCGCACGCGGGCGTGACGATCGAATCGCTCGAACTGCCGCCGCGCCTGACCGAGACGCTGCGCTATCTGCTGCAAGGGCTGTCGAACAAGGCGATCGCGCGAAAGATGAACATCAGCGAAAACACCGCGAAGGAATATTCGAGCGATCTGCTCGCGCGCTTTCACGTCACGCGGCGAACGTTTCTAATCGTCGAAATGGCGCGGCGCGGGATCGAAATGCCGATGAGCAATACGTCGTCGGCCTCCTGAGCCTCCCGTTTCTCTTCCTCGACGCGGGCGCACCGAAAGGGCGTCCGCGTCGTCTTTTTTTCATCGGTCCGATGAATCATCCCGGGGATGGTAAGGTAGAGCCCGGACTAAATTTGAGATGGGGTCAGCGTAGGTGATTCGCAGGATGACGTTCACGAAAATGCAAGGCGCCGGCACGGCATTCACGGTGACAGCGGCGCTGCTTCTTGGCGCATGTGCGCCGCTTCCGCAGCAGAACGACACGGACGCGGCCGCGGCGGCATCGGCGGCATCGGCCGCGCAAGCGGCTCAGGCGGCGGTCAAGGCGCCCGTCGCGCCGGCCCCGCCGGGGGAAAGGCGCATCATGGTCGGCACCGCGAACGGCTATCACCTGATGCTCAAGACGACGCAGCCATCGCAAGTCTGCGACGACAACGCGTTCGCCGACGGCGTGCGCTACGGCTATGCGCTGACATGGAACCGGCTCGTCAGCGAAGACGTGCGCAACGGCGGCAAGGCGAAGCGCAAGTTCGACGCATCGGCCGTTCATTCCCAGGACGATCAATACAAGATCCAGTGGGAAGGAAAGGAGCGCGTCAACGCGTGCGCGTCGGATGGTTATCTGATCGGGCGTGTCGTCGGGACGCATCTCGCCGGCGTCGACATGCGCAACGGCAAGCCCTCCTGAAGCGCGGAAACCGGGGTTAATCGCAGGTGTGCGTCGCGGTGACGTAGCGGCCGGCCGCCGCGATGTCGCCGTAGATCGTGTAGCCCGTGCCGTTCGCCGACGCCTGCGCGATGACGAGCACCAGTGACTGGCTCGTCAGGCCGCCGCTGGGCACGGAGACGGCCAGCGTGTCGGAGCTCGGCGAGTATTCGCGCACGCGCGGCGCGATCGGCGTCCATTTTTCCTTCACGCAGCGGACGAACTCGTACGGCTTGTACTGCGACGTGCCCGACCCGAACGGGACGGTCTTGAGCAGGGCGTCGTCGGTCGAAACGCAGGCGCTCAGGGCGCACGCGCCGATGGCGGCGAACAAGATCGATGTGGTTTTTCTCATGATTCCGATGCCTTTTTCTGTAGTATCCGCTTAAGCTACCGACCCGCGTCTATTCGATGCCCGACAAGCTTCACGGCCGTCGATCCTAACCGTTTCCCTGACAAACCGTAAAGCATGGGCGACCGCTCGTTCGTGCCGGTCGCGCTGTCCGGAACTCCGCGCCAGATCTGAAAGCAAGCTTTCGATCCGTAGTTTTCCCAATATTGGTCAAGTCGGGTCAACCATGGCCGTTATATAGGCGTTTCACACGTTGAAGCCTTTTGTATGGCGCGAGCGCGGGCGGCGGGAGCCGAAATGGCGCTCTCCGTCCGCGCGAAGTCCCGGCAATGCGTGGACCCCGATAACCTTGACGTACCGTTGCCGTCGTCGATTCGCTGACGAAACGCAGCGTGAGCCAGTTTCATAGAACGCATGTCTCGCACAAAGTTGCTCGCCCGGCTTCGCGCCATTTCCCCGATCGGACGTTCGTCCGGCGGCGTCGATCTTCAGCGGCTCGCCGCGCCCGTGCTCACGGTCGTCATCTGCGTGCTGCTGCTCGTCGTCTTCCAGCATCTTTCGCGCTCGGTCGATTACAAGTCGGTCATGCACTCGCTGCGCATGATGACGGCGCAAGCGTGGTTCGCCGCGCTGTTCGCCACCGCGCTCAGCTTCGCCGCGCTCGTCGGGCGTGACGCCGTGGGGCTGCGTCACATCGGCGTCGCGGTGCCGCGGTCTTTGCTGTGGGTCGGCGCGACGGTCGGTTCGGCGCTCGGCAACGTGACCGGTTTCGGCGCGCTGACGGGCGGCGCCGTGCGTTGCCGCGTGTACGGCGCGGCCGATGTCACGCCCGCGCAAGTCGGCCGTCTGACGATTTTCACGAGCATCACGCTCGCGCTGTCCCTCGCGTTCATGGCCGCCGCCGGCATGGTGTTCGGCGCGGAGACGCTCTCCGGCATGATGCACCTGCCGCCGGCCGCGTTGCGCGCGACCGGCGCGGCGCTGCTCGCCGTTTTCGCCGCGATGGTCATCGTCTGCGGCCGCGAGCCGCGCACTTTGCACTCGCGCTGGAAGTGGCTGTCGTTCACCGTGCCGGCGCGCCGCGATTTCGTCGCGCAGGCCGCGCTCGCCGTCGTCGACGTGTTCGGCGCCGGACTCGCGCTCTGGGCGCTCCTGCCGAATCCCCAGGTCGGCTTCGGCGAATTCATGACGGTCTTCTCGGCGGCGATGCTGCTCGGCATGATCGGCCATACGCCGGGCGGCGTCGGCGTGTTCGAGGCGGCGATGGTCTTCGCGCTCGGCGGCAGCGCACAGACGCCGGACGTCGTCGCCGCGCTGCTCGCGTATCGCGCGATCTACTTCGGCTTGCCGCTGATCCTGTCGGCCGGCGTCATGGCCGCCTTCGAAGGCCGCGCGCTGAAAGGCCGCTTCAATTTTCTGAGCCCGCATCACGTTTCGCAGCTTGCGCCGTTGTTCCTGTCGATCGTCACGTTCGCGGCAGGCTCGATGCTCGTCATCTCGGGCGCGACGCCCGCGTTCAAGATGCGTATCGCGCTGTTGCAGACCATCGTGCCGCTTTGGGTGCTGGAAAGCTCGCAACTGCTCGGCTCGGTGCTCGGCGTGCTGCTGCTGTTCGTCGCGCGCGGTCTCATGCGCCGCCTCGACGCCGCCTGGTGGCTCGCGCTGATTCTCGCGGTGGCCAACCTCGCGCTGTCGCTCGCGAAAGGTCTCGCGTTCGTCGAAGTGGGCGTGCTCGCGTTTCTCGTCGTGCTGCTCGTCCTGACGCGCGAGCGCTTCAATCGCCGTTCATCGCTCTTCGCCGAGCGTTTCACCGCGACGTGGCTCATTTCGATCGGCGTCGTGATGGCGCTCGCCGTGTGGATCATGTTCTTCGCCTTCCGCGACGTGCCTTATAGCCGCGATCTCTGGTGGCAGTTCGCATTCGACGAGCGCGCCCCGCGTGCGCTGCGCGCGACGCTCGCGGCGGCGCTGTTCGCGTCCGCGTTCGCGGTGTGGCAACTGCTGCGCCCGGCGGCGGGCCGCTTCGTGAAGCCCGCGCCGCAGGATCTCGCCGATGCCGCACGCATCCTGCGCGCGCAGGAACGCAGCGACGCCGGCCTCGCGATGATGGGTGACAAGAGCTTCCTCTTCTCCGAGTCGCGCGAAGCCTTTCTGATGTACGCGAAACACGGCCGCACGTGGGCCGCGCTGCACGATCCGGTCGGTCCGCGCCGCGAGTGGGCCGAACTGATCCGCAAGTTCGTCGAGCTCGCGCACGCGCACAACGGCCGCGCGGCGTTCTATCAGGTGCGCGCCGATGCGCTGCCGCTCTATCTCGACGCCGGCCTCACGCTGATGAAGCTCGGCGAGGAAGCGCATGTCGCTCTGTCCGACTTCGATCTGAAGGGCTCGCATCGCTCGCATTTGCGCTATGCGATCAAACGGGGCGAGCGCGACGGTCTGGACACCGAAGTCATCGGACCGGAGCGCATCGGAGCAAGCATGCCGATGTTGCGCGCCATCTCCGACGACTGGCTCGGCAGCCGCTCGGCGCGCGAGAAGAGCTTCTCGGTCGCGGCGTTCAACGAGGAATACCTCGCGGCGCAGTCGGTGCTGCTCGTGCGCCAGCAGGGCGAGCCGGTCGCGTTCGTCACTTTCATGACGACCGACATGAACACCGAAGCGACCGTCGGTGTGATGCGCCATGTTTCGGCCGCGTCACCCTATGCGATGGAATATCTCTTCACCAAGCTCGCGCTGCATCTGAAGGAAGCGGGTTTCAAGTCGCTGTCGCTCGGCATTGCGCCGCTGTCGGGCATGGAGCCGACGCCGCTCGCATCGCCGTGGCATCGGATGGCCGGACTGGTGTGGCGCTTCGGCGGCCGTTTCTACAACTTCCGCGGTCTGCGCGGATTCAAAAGCAAGTTCCAGCCGCGCTGGGAGCCGCGCTATCTGGCGGCGTCCGGCTCGGTCGGCGTATTTTTCACTTTGGCGGATCTTTCGCTCCTCGCGGGCGGCTGGCGTTCATGAAATTCCTTTGCAAGAAAGCGGCGGCGCTCGTGGTGGCCGCCGTCTGTGGTGTGTCCGTGACGGGTATGGCGCATGCCGCCGAGTCGATCTCCGGCGGACGTTACGGTCAGGTCCAACTCACGAAGCCTGCGGGCGACATGACCGGCTTCGTCGTGCTGTTTTCCGAGAAGAGCGGCTGGACGCCGGCCGATCAGCAGGCCGCCGACGCGCTCGCTGCCAAGGGCGCGATGGTCATCGGCGTCGACACGCCGCGCTATGCCGCGCGCCTCGCCGCCGACAAGACCGAGAAGTCCTGCCACAACCTCGTCGGCGATGCGGAAAACATGAGCCATCAGCTCGAACGCACCGTTCAGTCGAATCGATATTTTTCGCCGATTCTCGTCGGCACCGGGCAGGGCGCGATGGTCGCGGAAAGCGCGCTGAAGCAGGCGCCGGACAACACCGTCGCGGGCGCGGTCTCGCTTGCGGCCGACCCGATGCTCGACCCGCGTTTCAATCCGTGCGCGCCGGATGCGACCATCATCCACGCAAAGGGTTTGCCGGGCTTCTTCGAATACACGGCCGTGCTGGAAGCGAACCGCTCGAAGGCCGACGCGCTCGTCGCGATGACGGCGCCGCGTCTGAAAAAAGCCGGGCGTCCGACCGAGAACGATGTCTCCGATCTCCCGCTGATCGAACTGCGCGCCGCGCAACCGACCGACTTGCTGGCGATCGTGATTTCCGGCGACGGCGGCTGGCGCGATCTCGACAAAACGATGGCGCTGGCGCTGCAACGCGATGGCGTGTCGGTGATCGGCGTCGACTCGCTGCGTTACTTCTGGAGCGAGAAGTCGCCGCAGCAAACCGCCGACGATTTGGCGCGAATCATCCGCACGTACAACGCGCGCTGGCATACGAGCCATGTCGCGCTCGTCGGCTATTCGTTCGGCGCGGACGTGATGCCGTTCGCGTACAACCGTCTGCCGGACGCAGTCCGCGCGCAGGTGTCGTATATCTCGCTGATGGGCTTCGCGCCCGACGCCGACTTCCAGATTCGCGTGACGGGCTGGCTCGGCATGAAGGCGAGCGACAAGGCGCTGAAGGTGCGGCCGGAATTCGACAAACTGCCGCCATCGATGGTGCAGTGCATCTACGGCGCGAACGAAGAAGACACGCTGTGTCCCGCGCTGACGAAGACGGGCATCGAAGTGGTGAAGCTGCCGGGCGATCATCACTTCGGCGGCGACTACGATGTGCTCGCGCGGCGGATTCTCGCGGGCTGGCGCAAGCAGATCGCGGCGCGGCAGCAATAACGCAGCGCCGCGACCGGCTTACTTGAGCGGGCCGAGATAATCCCGCTTGCCGATCGGCGCGCCGAGATGGCGCAGGATGTCGTGGGTCGTGACGACGTGGAAATAGAAGTTCGGCAAGCCGAAGCCGAACAGATAATCGTCGCCTGAGAACGAAGGCGAGAAATCCGGGAACTTCAGCGTGACGGTGCGCGTTTCGCAGCCGGCGAGCGAAGCCTTGTCGATGCTCTTCAGGAACGCGATCGTCTTCTCGATGCGCGCCTGCAGCGCCGGAAAGCTGTCCTCGTTGTCCTCGAAGCGCGGCGCCTCGATGCCCGCGAGACGCGCCGCCGAGAGCTTCGCCGTGTCGCTCGCGCGCTGGATCTGCGCGGCGAGCGGCAGCATGTCGGGCGCGAGGCGCGCGTTGATCACATCGGCGTGAGCGAGGCCTTTTTCATCGGCGAAGGCGGCGCCTTTCTTCAGCAGGTCCGCACAGACTTCGAGTCCGCGAATGAAGACCGGAATCGATGCGCGATACATCGTGAGGGACATGGGTTGCGCTCCTTGAGGTTCGGATTCGACAGCGACAGGGGTCACAAGCATAGCGCCGCGCCCGGTTGCCTGCTCGAATCGGCCGGAGTCACTCACGAACGGGAAGCCTGCGCATGCCGCGCTTCCCACGCGCGCACGTCGGCCTCGTAGCGCTCCAGCGCTTCCCTGTACAACTCGAACACGCACTGATTGCAGCCGCTGCGGCAGCAGTCTTCCGGCAGCGGACGCTCGGGCGGCGTCGGGCGAGGATCGTCGGCGGGGCGGGATGGATCGTTCATCGCTTCATTGTGCATCGGCTTCGCTGAGCGGACGCGGGCGGCTAGACTTTGGCTGCGGCGCGCGTCATGCGCAATGCGATACTGCGCGCGGGGCGGCGATTGCGCCCCGTCATCACGTCGATCGGATCGAGGAACTCACGCGATGAATCAGATCGTCAGCCTTGCGATCTCCGCTGCGCTCGCGAGCGCTTTGCTTGGCGGCTGCGCGGCGCCCGGCCAGCAGCCGGAGTCCGGCGCTCAAACGGCTTGGCACGCCGAAATCCGCCGCACGCAGGACGGCATTCCGCATATCCGAGCGGCCGATTGGGGCAGCCTCGGCTTCGGTTTCGGCTACGCGCAGGCGCAGGACAATCTCTGCACGCTCGCCGATGGCTTCGTCACGTATCGCGGCGAGCGCTCGGCGTATTTCGGCGCGGATGCAGGCCCGACGTCGGCGGCGACGTTCGGTCAGCCGCGCAACATCGACGCCGATTTCTTCTTTCGTCTGGTCGGCGATCAGGCGGCCGTCGAGCGTTACCGTGCGGCGCAATCGCCCGAATTGCGCGATCTCATCGACGGCTTCGCGAACGGCTACGACCGCTATCTCGACGACCTCAACGCCGGCAAATTTCCCGAGGCACATGCGGCGTGCCGGGGCAAGCCGTGGGTCGACAAGATCAGCGCCGACGATATCTACCTGCGTCTGATCGCGGCGAATCTCGCGGGCGGCTCGGCGCGTTTCGTGACGCCGATCGCGTTGGCGCATCCGCCGAAACCGGGCGCGGCGGCCCCGCGCGGCGACAACGCCGACGCCGACACCGCGCGGACCGCGCTCGATTCGCTGCGGTTTCCGATCGGCGAAAATCCGGGCATCGGCAGCAATGCGCTCGCGTTCGGCGCGCAGATCACGCGCGACCGGCGCAGCATCCTGTTCGGCAATCCGCACTGGTTCTGGCGCGGCCCGGACCGTTTCTATCAGGCGCAACTGACGATTCCCGGCCAGATGAACGTCGCGGGCGTGTCCTTTCTCGGCGTGCCGCTGATCGTCCTCGGCTTCAACGAAAACATCGCGTGGACGCATACGGTGTCGAGCGCGCGGCGTTTCGGCATCTTTCAGTTGACGCTCGATCCCGCCGATCCGACGCGCTATCTCGTCGATGGCCAGAGCGAAGCGATGACGCCCGTGCCGCTCACCGTGCGCGCGCGCCGCGCCGACGGCACGTATGAGTCCGTGTCGCGCACGCTGTACAGGACGCGCTTCGGGCCGGTCGTCGATCTGTCCGCGATGGCGCAAGGCCTCGGCTGGACCGCGCAAACCGCCTTCGCGATCGCGGACGTGAACGCCGACAACACGCGCGCCTTTCAGAACTTCTTCGCGTGGAATCAGGCGCGCTCGCTCGCCGATTTCATGGCGATCCAGAAGCGCTACGCCGGCATGCCGTGGGTCAACACGTTCGCGATCGGTCGCGACGACGTGCGCGTCTGGTTCGCGGACATCGGCCCGATCCCGAACGTGCCTGACGCGCTCGCGCAATCGTGCACGCCGCCCGCCGGACGCGCGTTCGCGGCCCGCGCGCCGGGCGTGCCGTTCCTCGACGGCTCGAAAAGCGCGTGCGCGTGGCGCGTCGATGCGACGAGCGCGCAGCCGGGCGCGTTGCCGCTGGAGCAACTGCCGAGCGCCGTGCGCGGCGACTACGTCGGCAACTTCAACGACAGCTACTGGCTCACCAATGCGAATGCGCCGATGTCTGGCTATCCGCGTATTGCGGGCGCGGCGCGCGTCGAACAATCGCTGCGCACGCGCTACGGCCATCTGCTCGCGGCGCGTCTGCAGCGCGAACGCGGCGGCGTGACGCGCGAGGCGCTCGAATCGGCGGTGCTCGAGACGCACTCGATGTCCGAGCGGCTGTTCCGCCGGCCGCTGCTCGACGCCGTGTGCACGGTGAATGAAGCGGGCGGGCCGCTGCACGAAGCCTGCGAGGTGTTGCGCAAGTGGAACGGCACGGCGGATATCGACGCGCGCGGCGCGAACCTGTGGGACGAGTTCTGGCAGCGCGCGATGCAGATCGCGCCCGAGCGCCTGTACGAATCCGGCTTCGATCCGAACAAGCCGCTCGCGACGCCGGGCGGCTTCAACATCGACAATCCTGCCGTCGTGCAGGACTTGCGTCAGGCGCTGGGCGGCGCGGCGCTCGCGCTGAAGCTGAACGGCTTCGCGCTCGATTCGCGGCGCGGCGACATCCTCTACACGACGCGCAACGGCGCGCGCGTGCCGCTTTACGGCGGCTGCGACGAAGCGGGCTATTTCACGATCGTCTGCGCGCGGCGTCCGCTCGATCCCAAGGGCTATCCGATGGACTCAAGCGGCCAGGGCGACAGCTACGTGCAAGTCGTCACCTTCGGCGAAAACGGCGTCGAAGCCGACACGATGCTGTCGCACTCCGAATCGGACGATCCGGCATCGCCCCATTCGGGCGACGCGACGCGCGCGTTCGCGGCGAAACGCTGGGCGCGCTTTCCCTTCACCGAACAGTCGATCGACTCCGATCCGGCGGTGACGCGCGTTGTCGTTTCGGGAACGCGCGACGGAGGGCCGGGCGCGCCGAAACGTTGAAAAAAGTCGCGGAAAACGTGCGCGCGCGGCGCGGCGGCGGTCGAACCGCGGGCAAATCGCGTCTATTATGGAAGTTTGCCTCGGAGGGAAACACGGTCATGACTATCGGCGACAGCACGCATCACGACGAAGCGGTACGGCTCGATTCCGTCGCGCTGCGGGATTTCGTGGATCGCAAATGGAATGACGAAATCGTGCCCGCGCTGACGGACTACATCGCCGTGCCCGCGAAAAGCCCGATGTTCGACAGCGACTGGGCGCGTCACGGCTTCATCGAACGCGTGGTCACGGACGCCGTCGACTGGATCAGAACGCAGCCGGTCAAAGGCCTGAAGGTCGAAATCGTCCGCTTGCCGGAGCGCACGCCGGTCATTTTCTTCGAAGCCCCCGCCACGCGCTCGGGCAGCACCGAAACGGTCGTCCTGTATGGCCATTTGGACAAGCAGCCGGAATTCGAAGGCTGGCGCAGCGATCTCGGTCCGTGGACGCCCAAGCTCGAAGACGACAAACTGTACGGCCGCGGCGGCGCCGACGACGGCTACGCGACCTACGCGAGCATCACCGCGCTGGCGGCGCTGGATGCGCAGGGCGTCGAGCGTCCGCGTTGCGTGGGTATCATCGAGACGTGCGAGGAATCGGGCAGCTACGATCTTTTGCCGTATATCGATGCCTTGCGCGACCGGCTCGGCGATGTCGGCCTCGTGATCTGTCTCGATTCGGGCGCGGGCAATTACGATCAGCTCTGGCTCACGACGTCCCTGCGCGGCCTCGTCGCCGGCGATCTCGAAGTGCAGGTGCTGGACGAGGGCATTCACTCGGGCGGCTATGGCGGCATCGCGCCGTCGGCATTTCGAATCTTGCGGCAACTGTTCGAGCGCCTCGAAGATTCGAGCACCGGCAATCTGCTGCCGGAAAGTTTTCATTGCCCGATTCCGATGCTGCGCCGGCGCGAAGCCGAAATGACCGCGCGCATTCTCGGCGACGATGTCTGGAAGAAGCTGCCGTGGGCGTGCGGCGCCGATGGCGGCAGCGTTCTGCCCACGACGACCGATCCGCGCGAGGCACTGCTCAATTCGACCTGGCGGCCGTCGCTCACGGTGACGGGCGCGTCGGGCCTGCCGCCGCTGGCCGATGCCGGCAACGTACTTGCGCCGCGCACGGCGTTCAAGCTGTCGCTGCGCTTGCCGCCGCTCGTCGACGCTGCCAGTGCGATCGTCCGCCTGCAGCGGCTGCTCGAAATGGATCCGCCGTACAACGCCAAGGTGACGTTCAAGCCCGAAGCGGGCGCGGCGACGGGCTGGAATGCGCCGGATCTCGCGCCGTGGCTGCGCTCGTCGCTGAATGAGGCGTCGAAACGGCACTTCGGCGCGGATGTCGCATACATCGGGCAGGGCGGCACGATTCCGCTGATGAATACGCTCAAGGAAGGCTTCCCGCGCTCGCAATTCATGGTGTGCGGCGTGCTCGGTCCGAAATCGAACGCGCACGGTCCGAACGAATTCCTGCACGTGCCGTACGCGAAGAAGCTGACGGCGTCGGTGGCCGAGGTCATCGCGGCAGCGCCCTGAGGCCGGGCGGCCGAACTTCTGTCTGGAGAAAGCCCGGTTCGTCCGGGCTTTTTTTCGGCCGATTTCAGCGATTTCGTAAAAACAAAGTGGTAAGGCCAGTTGATCGTCTGTAAAGTGATAATCCGCGCGCATCTCGAAAAGCAGAGCGCGAGCCATCAACTATGGAGACGAGTGTCGCAATGAATGCATCCCCCACGTCCACCCCATCCGCCACTGAACGGCGCATCGCCGCCGACACGCTGCACGCGTACGTCCGCGCCATCTGGGAGTCGGCAGGCAGCGCGCCGCGCGAGGCGGAACTGGTCGCGGATCACCTCGTGATGTCGAACCTTTCGGGCCACGATTCCCACGGCGTCGGCATGATCCCGCGCTATGTCGCGTCGCTCTCCGAAGGTCAGTTGCAGCTCAACACGCACGCCGAAATCGTGCGCGATGCGGGCGCGGTGCTGACCGTCGACGGCCGCAAGGGCTTCGGTCAGGTCGTCGCCTACGAGGCGATGGAGCACGGCATCGAGCGCGCGAAGAAGCTCGGCGTATGCGCGGTCGGCTTGCGCAACGCGCACCACATCGGGCGTATCGGCCACTGGGCGGAACAGTGCGCGAAGGCCGGACTCGTATCGTTCCACTTCGTGAACGTGGCGGGCGATCCGCTCGTCGCGCCCTTCGGCGGCATCGACCGGCGCTTCGGCACCAATCCGTTCTGCGCAGCCTATCCGCGCGACGGCAAGAGCCCGCTCGTGCTCGATTTCGCGACGGCGGGCATCGCGTACGGCAAGACGCGCGTCGCCTACAACAAGGGCGTAAAGGTCGCGCCGGGCATGTTGCTCGATCATGAGGGCAAGCCGACGATCGAGCCGAAGGTGATGCACGAGGAGCCGTTCGGCTCCCTCACCGCGTTCGGCCTGCACAAGGGTTCGGGCCTGGCCGCGCTGTGCGAGATCTTCGGCGGCGCGCTCTCGGGCGGCTACACGACGCACGAAGAGACGCTGGAGAAATCGAGTGCGATCATCAACTGCATGACTTCGGTGATCGTCGATCCGAACGCGTTCGATGCGCCCGCCGCGCAAGCAGAGGCCGAAGCGTTCCTCGAATGGATGAAGGCGTCGCCGCGCGCGGAAGGCGTCGATGCGATCTACGCGCCGGGCGAGCCGGAAGAGGCGCGTCGTGCGGACCGCGGCGCGAACGGCATCGCAATCGATCCGACGACGTGGCAGCAAATCCGCGATTCGGCGACGAAATCGGGCATGCCGGAAGCGGAAATCGAAAAGTTCGCGGCCGCGCTGCAGTAATTGCGCGAAGCGGTAGGCGCGGCAAATTGGTCAAGCCAATTTGCCGCGCTAAATTCACTCAAGCAGTCAATTCCTTCTCGATCCATTCGACCACCGACGTGCGCGACGGCTGCCAGCCCAGAATCTCGCGGGTTCGCTTGCTGCGCACGCGGCTGTTCGAGCCGAGGCCGTACGAGGCCATCTCGTAGCCCCATTCCTTGATCGCTTCTTCGAGCGGCCAGTCTTCCGGCCCGCGCAGATCGAGCGCCTTCGCCATCGCGACGGTCATGTCGCGGAATTGCGCCTCGCCGCTTTCGACGAAGTAGAACGTGCCCGCAGGCGACTTTTCGAGCGCGAGCCGATAGATGGTCACGACATCGTCGATATGCACGTTCGACCAGATGTTGAGGCCACGCCCCACATGGCGCACGATGCCGCTCTTGCGCGCCTGTCGTTCCAGACGCGGCAACTGCACGCTCGCGGTATCGCGCACCGCGCCGTGGCCGTAGATCAGCGTGTTGCAGAGCACCGTCGAGCGCACGGCACGCTTGGCGGCGTCGAGCACGAGATTGTCGATCGCTACGCGCGGCGCCTTGTCGGGCGTCGGCTCCGGCAGGTCGTCCTCGGTATAGATCTTCTGCGATGCCTCGCCGCCCGATGCGTCGCCGACGATGCTCGATCCGCTCGTATGCAGAAACGGCTTGTTCGTGCCTTCGAGCGCGCCGATCAGCGTTTCGACCGCGCCGCGATGATCGCTGCTCGCCGCGTTGATGACGGCATCGGCCGCGTGCGCTTCGGCGGCGAGCAAGGCCGCGTCGTCGAGACTGCCGATCACCGGTTCGATGTTCAGGCGTTTCAGTTCGTCGGCCTGTTCCGCGCGACGGATGAGGCCGCGCACGCGATGTCCGTCCCGCGCGAGTCCCGCCGCGATCGAGCCGCCGATGAAACCGCCCGCGCCCGTGATGAAAACGTTCATGTTCTTGCTCCGTTGAATGTTCAAACTGCGATGAACACAGTATGAGCCGCTTCGACTTTCGCAAAAACGGTGATAGTCTCAAATGAAACTTGACTCGGAATCAATAATCCGAGGCCATCCACCCAACGCGACCGACGATGCCACCGATCGAACTCATCAACGCTCCGGGCCTGCCGATTCCCGCCGGACACTACAGCCACGCGACGCGCGCCGGCAATCTCGTCTGCGTTTCGGGTCAATTGCCGATGCGCGCGGACGGCACGCATACCGGCGATCTCCCGTTCGACGAGCAGGCCGAACAGACGCTTTCGAATCTGCGCACCGTGCTCGAAGCCGCGGGTGCGAGCCTCGCGGATTGCATCGAGGTGACGGTGTATCTCGTCGGCGTCGAACACTGGAAAGCGTTCAACGAGATCTACGCGCGTCACTTCGGCGCCTGGAAACCGGCACGCGCCGTCGTGCCGGTCGGCGCGCTGCACTACGGCTATCTGCTGGAAATTTCCGCGCGAGCGTGGGTCGAACGCGTCTAGCCGTTACGCGAGATCGAGCGATTTTGTCAGGTCGCCGAGCGGCGCCTGACCGCTTGCGGCGAACGCGCGATCCCGCGCGGCCACGCCGTCCAGCGGCGCGAGATCGTGCACGCGCGAGATGAAGCGCAGGATCGAGTTCGTGTCATACACGGTGTGATCGACGTAGCCCTTCTTCGCGAACGGCGAAATCACGAGCGCCGGGATGCGCGAACCGGGCCCCCAGCGATCGCCCTTCGGCGGCGAGACGTGGTCCCACCAGCCGCCGTTTTCGTCGACGGTGACGATCACCACGGTGTTCTCCCATTGCGGCCCGCGCCGCAGACGCTCGATCACGTTCGAAATATGCCGATCGCCCGAAGCGACATCCGCATAGCCCGCGTGCATGTTGAGATTGCCCTGGGGCTTGTAGAACGTGACGGCAGGAAGGCGGCCCGCGTCGATGTCCGCGAGCAGCTTGTTCGTCGACGGATCGTCGCCAAGTCCCGCGTCGCGCAAATGCTGCGCCCGTGCGGCCGTGCCCGGCGCAAAGTTGGCGAAGTAATTGAACGGTTGATGGTGGTACTGGAAGTCCGGCACCGCGCCGGTGTCCCGATGTTCCAGTGCGTACTGCCACGCGCCGCTGTACCACGCCCAATCGACGTTCTTGTCCGACAGGCGGTCGCCGATCGTCGCATACGTCTGCGGCGGCAATACCAGCGCGTTCGAGCGGTCCGCATAGCGCGAGTCGCCGCCTTGCGGAGGCGGCACGTTGCTCGGCTGATACGGCGGGAACATGGTGTTGACGGCGTATCCGTCCGCCGTGAGCGCGCCGTCGCGCACGTACTTCGGCGGGCCCTCGAGCGCGGATTTGTGCGAATCCGGGGCGAGCTTCAGGCGCGAACCGGCAGGATCGTCGCCTTCGACGACCGCGAGCAGCTTCGAAGCCGGGCTGCCTTTGACATCGGGATAGAAGGGCGCCTGCGCGGAAATGAGGAAGATGTGGTTCAGCCAGGAGCCGCCGAACGCCGACATGAAGAAGTTGTCGCAGAGCGTGTATTGCTGCGCGAGCCCCCAAAGTTTCAGCGTTTCGGGTGAGTTTTGGTAGTGCCCCATGACGAGGCCGCCCGAATCGCCCCACGCCGCGAACTGGTTGTTGCGCCCTGCGTTGATCTGCATCTGATTCTGATAGAACCGATGCACGAGATCGCGCGTGATGACGGAATTGGGCAGCGGCGCACCGTGCGCGTCTGCGATCTGGAAGGGCGCGTTGCGCAGATCGATGATCTGCTGCTCGGTGATCGCGTAGCGCTTGCCGTCGACTTCCTGCGCCTGCGGCACAAGCCCGCCCCAGATTTTCGGCAGCGTGGGCATGGGCGTGACGCCATCGCGATCGAGTTGCGTGTAGTGCGATGCCGGCACCGCCGACAGCGGATATTGCACGCCCGGATAGTTGCCGTAGAGATTCGTGAAGCTGCGGTTTTCCGCGTAAATCACGACGATGTGCTGCACTTTCGCGGCGAGCGTGCGGTCGAGTGCGATATCGGCGGCAGTTTTCGGGGTGGTCGGCTTGTTTTCGAACAGATTGCACCCGCCGAGCGACAGCCCCGCCAGGCCCACGCCCGCCGCGAGAAGCCGCCGCCGCGCGGGGTCGGCGGGTGCGTCGCCTGCTGGCGTATCGTTGCCGGAAGGAAGCTCGTGCTGCGGATGATTGTTTTCATTCATCGCCTGACTCCTCGTGAATATGCGGCCCACGCCCGTTGACGCACGCTGCATGATCGACGCCGAAAGATGACGCGCCCGTTACCGGCGCCCCGACTTGAACCGCTCTGCGTGCGGCTCAACTGAGTGGGGATGATGCCGCATCGTCCCGCCGCGGGAAACCCGGCCGAACGACATAGGCAAAAAACAGGAATATCGTACGAATCGGCCTATGTCTTTTGGCCGACTGGAAAGCGCGAACGACCGTGACTAACATCAACTGAACACGAGCTTTGCTCCGACGAGAACGAGCGTCGCGGCAAGAACGTGACGGAGTAACGCTTCCGGCGCCTTGGTCGACAGCATGCTGCCAAGGACGATGCCGGGAATCGAGCCCACGAGGAGCGAGGCGAGCAAGGACCAGTCGACTGAGCCGAGCATCCAATGGCCAGTGCCGGCAATCAGCGTGAGCGGCACCGCGTGAGCCACGTCCGAGCCGACGATGCGCGCCGTCGCGAGACGCGGATACAGCAGCAGAAGTACAGTCACGCCGATTGCGCCTGCGCCCACGGAAGTGATCGAGACCAGCAGGCCGAGAATCGCGCCGGTGAAGACGGTCCACGCGGCGGTACGCGTCGGGTGTTCGGGGCGGCCATGTCCCTTTTTGTAGGCAAGGCGCGCGAGTTGCGGCCGGAAGATCAGCGAAACCGCCGTGATAAGGAGCGCGGTGCCGAGTATCAGCTGGATGAGCCGCGCGGTGCCCGGCGCTGTCAAACCGTGTTCGTGCAGAAAGTAGAGGGTGATGGCCGCAGCGGGCACGCTGCCCGCCGCGAGACGGCCGGTGATGCGCCAGTCGACCGAACCCTTGATGCCGTGCACGAGCGTGCCGGCCGTCTTGGTCGCCGTGGCGTACAGCAGATCGGTGCCGACGGCGGTCGCCGGATGTATGCCGAACAGCAGGACGAGCAGCGGGGTCATCAGGGAGCCGCCGCCGACGCCCGTCAGGCCGACCAGGAAACCCACTGCGAGGCCTGAGGCAGAATAAAGTAAGTCGATATGCGGAAATGACATGCCGGACGCCCGCAACCCTTGCTGGGCGGGGCTGTTTAACGTTCATCCAAAATTTGTCCGAATCGCGACTCTTGGCTTCGGACATCCTTGTACGACTCGGTCATCGCGGCCGACCGACGCCCGAAAATTGCCCGGGCAAAATCCTTTCCTTTTTCCTGCAAACGGAGGCGCGCCGAGAGCGGTCGGATTTCGTGAGAACCTTTCGGCGTCGCGGCTTAGGGCGTCCCGATTTCGCGCGCGTCCGCGAAGTACTCTTTCAGCGATCGGAGCCCAAACGCTGCGCCGGCCTTCTAATGAAACCGTGCGCCTCCCGGCAGACGCCTTTTAGCGCTGGCCGGACAAAAGGGCTAAGAGCATAGCACTCTTCAGCTATGGCTCGCGGAGCCTATGCCGAACTGACCAGCCTGGCCGGCCTAGACCGCAGTTGGGCTTGCGCGTTGTCCCGATTCGATCGAGAACACGCGCGCGATTGCCGGAATGCGTCGAAGCAGGAAAACGAACCCGACGGCTAACGCCATTTCCGAAGCAGCGAAGACGAACCACGGCGTGGTCGGCGCGAACAGCCACTGAGCAAAAAGATTGAGGGGATAGTTGAACGCGAATATGGGCAGCGTGTTCTTACCGAGAAAACTGAGTGCGCGCGACGTCGCGGTGAGCCGGGCTAACCTGGCCAATGCCCATATCCCACATATTGATGCGAGGAGGAAGAGCGCTGGATTACCGATAGTCTCGCCGGCGAGGTTCGCTGCTTTGGGATTCCACAGCGAAGCGATGATCCATCCGAGCGCGCAAAGTGGCAGCGTCCAAGCGGGAAAACGCCTGCCGTCCAGCATTTTGGATTCGGCTGCAACGAAACCCAGGTGGAAATAAAAGAGCGCGACAAAAGCGATCTTGATGTTCCAGGGTGAGAAGCCTTTCACGAAGGCCATTAACGTGCAGCCGACGACCAATGATGCGGCGATCACGACATGCACAACGTGTCGCGCGTACCGGGTCAACGCCGCGTACATGGCTTCAGTGCAGAACAGGCAAGTTAGAAACCAGAGCGGCGTGCAATAGAAAGTAAGATTCGATCGAGGTATGGAATACGCCGTACCCCCGAGTTGCACGAAGAATTGGGAGAGACTGGTTGTATTCCCAAATAGAATCGACGGGAAGATCGCGATTGCGGCGGCGACTGCGTACGGCATCAGAAGGCGTCGGGAATTCCTGCGCATTACCTCTAGCGGACCTCTCTTGCCGTTGAAAAGGTATCCAGACAGGAAAAAGAACAGAGGCATATGACACGAGTAAATGACTCGGAAGAGCCACTCTGGCAAACCAATGGCGTGTCCAAGGACAACAAGAACGATCCCGATCCCTCGGGCTGCGTCGATTGTTCTGTTGCGCAAATCCACCTCTGAGTTCGCTCAAAAAGCGCAATTTTAGCCCAAGCCATTGCCACATAAGGCCGAGAGGCTTATGGTCCGACATATCGAGATGACATTGCGCGCGGAGAACGCGTCAGGCGTGGGCGGGTCGAAAGGCTTTCGATGACAGCGGGTAAGCGCCCCCGAACGCCTCGCGAAACCCTTCAGATTACTTTCAGGAAGGTGCAATGAACACACAGGAACAGCAGCAACAGCAGCAACAACAGCAGATGCAGGTGTCGCAATCGAAGCTGCCGGACGAAGCGTTCATCCCGACGGAGCACCCGAACATACCGAGCGAACGCCAGTTCGTGCTGAAGTCGGGCAACACGTTCGCCGTCTACGATGCGAACGGCGATATCCGCGGCGACGACGACGGCCTCTTCGTCAACGACACGCGCGTGCTGTCGGAGCTCGTGCTGACGTTCGGCGGACGCGCGCCGTCGCTGCTTTCGGGCAGCGTATCGAGCGACAACGCCGTCTTTACCGCGCACCTGACCAACCGCCCGCTGCCGCCCATCGGCGGAGCACGCACGCCGGAAGGCGTAATCCACGTCGAACGCAAGCGCGTGCTGTCGGGGCATGTGCTGCACGAGAGCATCGTGCTGACGAACTACGGCACGGAGCCGTCCACCGTGCCGCTGTCGATCTCCTTCAAGGCCGACTTCCTCGACATGTTCGAGGTTCGCGGCGCGATACGTGGCAAGCGCGGGGCTTTGCGTCCGCCGGTCGTCGAGAACGGCGAGGTCGTGTTGCGCTATGTCGGCCTCGACGAGGTGGAGCGCACGGCGCGCATCCAGTTCACGCCCGCGCCGGACGTGCTTTCGCCCACCCGCGCCGACTACGCGCTGCATATCCAGTCGGAAACGGCCATTTCCGTGTATCTCTCGGTGACGGCCGTGACGCACGCGCTCTCGGACGCCAGCGAGCAAAGCAAGCGCAACGCCGCGGAAGCGGCCGAATGCGCGCCCGAATCGGGCCGTCCCGCGATCCGCGACGCGCTCGTGGAGGCGCATCGCCGCATGCGCGACCGGCGCCGCGCGAGCGCGCGCGTGCGTTCGAGCAATCCGCTCTTCAGCGAATGGATCGACCGTTCGCTCGCCGATCTCGGGCTGCTCACCACCGATCTCGAAACCGGCCCTTATCCGTACGCTGGCATTCCGTGGTTCTCGACGGCGTTCGGCCGCGACGCGATCATCACGTCGCTGCAAATGCTCTGGCTGCATCCGACGCTCGCGCGCGGCGTGCTGCGCTTCCTTGCCGCGAATCAGGCGCGTGAAGACTCCGCTTTCCGCGATGCCGAAATCGGCAAGATCATGCACGAGACGCGCAAGAGCGAGATGGCGGCAACCGGCGAAGTGCCGTTCGCGCTCTATTACGGCGGCGTCGACAGCACGCCGCTCTTCATCGTGCTGGCGGGCGCATACGCGGAACGCACCGGTGACACCGCCCTGATCGATGAAATCTGGCCGGCGCTGCAGCTCGCAGCGCAATGGGTCGCGCGCCATTGCGACAAGAATCCGCACGGTCTGCTCGACTACCAGCGCGCATCCGAGCACGGTCTGGCGAATCAGGGGTGGAAGGACAGCCAGGATTCGGTCTTCCACGCGGACGGCAAGTTTCCGATCGGCCCGATCTCGCTCGTCGAAGTCCAAGGTTACGCATCGACCGCGTTTTCCACGATGGCGCGTCTCGCCCGCGAGCGCGGGCAAGGCGAGAACGCAAGCGAGTTCGAGCGGCGTGCGCGTCACATTCGCGAGCGTGTCGAAGAGATGTACTGGATGCCGGAGATGGATTTTTACGGCATTGCGCTCGATGGCAAGGGCGAGCTATGCCGCGTGCTGTCGTCGAATGCGGGGCATCTGCTCGCGTTCGATCTCGTCGAACGCGAACGCGGCGAGGCTGTCGCCAAGCAACTCGAATCGGCGCTCTTTCACACGGGCTGGGGCGTGCGGACGCTTGCGGCGGGGCAGCCGCGCTTCAATCCGATGTCGTATCACAACGGCTCGGTATGGCCGCACGACACCGCGCTCTGCGCACGCGGCCTCGCGCGCTACGGCGATCGCGGCGCGGCCGTGGGACTGCTGCAGTCGCTGTTCGAAGCCGCCGTCACGTTCGACATGCGTCTGCCGGAGCTTTTCTGCGGATTCACGCGCCAACGCGGCGAACGGCCGATCGCCTATCCGGTCGCGTGTCTGCCGCAGGCGTGGGCGGCGGGCGCGCCTTTCATGATTCTGGAAGCGTGTCTCGGCGTGACCGTCGACGCCGTCAAGGAAGAAGTGCGTATCGACCGGCCGGAGTTGCCCGAAGGCATCGACTGGCTCGAAATCGGCGATCTGCGGCTCGGCGACAAGACCGCGACGATCACGTTCCGGCGCGTCGGCGGGCAGGTCATTCCGTCCGTCGAAGGCGACGTCAGGGTCGTGGCCGTTCTGTAACGTCGACGACGCACGGCGCCGACCAAGCGCCGTGCGACCGGTCCGCGCTTATACCGCGACGCTGCCCACGTAATTTTCGGCGAGCGCAGTGGCGGCCGCGCGCGATGTCGTCACATGTTCGAGTTCGGCCACCTGCAGGCGCTGCTCGAACGGCGACGTATCGTCCAGCTTGTGCAGCATGCGCGTCATCCACCACGAGAAATGCTCGGCGCGCCAGACGCGCTTCAATGCCGTTTCCGTATAGTGGCTGAGCTTCTCGCCGTTGCCTTCCTGATAGAAATCGAGAAGCGCGGCGTTCAGTACGCGCACGTCCGACACGGCGAGGTTCAGGCCCTTCGCGCCGGTCGGCGGCACGATATGCGCTGCGTCGCCCGCGAGGAACAGCTTGCCCGACTGCATCGGCGTGGACACGAAGCTGCGCATCCCGACGATGTTCTTCTGGAAGATCTTGCCTTCGGTGATCTGCCAGCCATCGGCGGTATCGACGCGTGCGTGCAGTTCGGCCCAGATGCGGTCGTCGGACCAGGCATCGACCGTATCTTTCGGATCGCACTGGAAGTACATGCGCTGCACGCCCGGCGAGCGCGTGCTGATGAGCGCGAATCCGCGATCGTGCCGCGCGTAGATGAGTTCATCGGAGGAGGGCGGCGCTTCGACCAAAATGCCGAACCAGCCAAACGGATAGATGCGCTGATAATCCTGCCGCACCGCTTCGGGAATCGACTGTCGCGAAACGCCCTGCGAACCGTCGCAGCCGATGATGAAGTCGCATTCGAGTTCTTCGTCGCGGCCTTCGTGCTGATACTTGATGCGCGGCTTGCGATCGCTGCCATCCTGAAAGTCGTGCAGCGACACATTCGACACGTTGAACTTCAGCTCGCCGTTCGCCGCGAGCCGCGCCGCGACCAGATCCTTGATGACTTCGTGCTGCGCGTAGACCGTGATCGAGTGACCTGTGAGCTCGGTCAGCGCGATACGGCGGCGCTGGCCTTCGAACGCGAGCTCGAAACCGTGGTGCAGCGCGCCTTCGGCCTGCATGCGCGCGCCGAGACCGGCCTGAGTGAGCGTGTCCATCGTGCCTTGTTCGAGCACGCCGGCGCGAATCGTCGATTCGATGTCGTTCTGGCTGCGCGCTTCGAGCACGACCGATTCGATGCCGCGCAAATGAAGCAGGTGCGAGAGAAGAAGCCCGGCCGGGCCCGCGCCGACGATGCCGACTTGAGTACGCATGATTGTCTCCGTGAGGTAGTGGTGATGTTGTGCGTACAGTGTCGGCAGAGCGGCCTTATGCCGCAACGCAATAGGGAGGATAAGAACTATCTGATTCGGAGATAAAGCCCCTAAAACGCGGGAAAATCGCCTGAAATACGGGTAAATCCCTAGCCGGCGCGGGCCGGTCGCCCGCGCCGGACGGCCTTACTCCGCCGCTTCCTCCTTCAACTGATTACGCCGATATTCGCCCTGGCGCGTGAGCATCCAGCCGGGATATTCCGACGGCAACTGGCTCACCTCATCGAGCGCGGCGAGTTCGTCTCCGTTGAGACGCACGTTGGTCGCCGCGATGTTGTCGTCGAGCTGCTCGATCCGTTTCGCGCCGATGATCACGCTCGACACGACCTTCTGATGCAGCAGCCAGGCAAGGGCGATCTGCGCGACCGATACACCCTTGGATTCCGCGATGCGGCGCATCACGTCGACGCAGTCGTACGCGCGTTCGACATTGACCGGCGGGAAGTCGAACTTGGTGCGCCGGCTGCCTTCTTCCTTGCCGCCTTCGCGCGTGAACTTGCCCGAAAGCAGGCCGCCCGCGAGCGGACTCCAGACCATCAGCCCGACGTTCTCGCTTTGCAGCAGCGGCACGATTTCGCGTTCCAGATCGCGGCCAGCGACCGTGTAATACGCCTGAAGCGACTCGAAACGCGCGAGACCGAGACGCTCGGAAATACCGAGCGCCTTCATGATCTGCCACGCCGCCCAGTTCGAAACGCCGATGTAACGCACGTGTCCATGCTGCACGAGATTATCGAGCGCGCGCAGCGTTTCCTCGATCGGCGTCGCCGGATCGAAACCGTGAATCTGGTACAGATCGACGTGATCGAGCTGCAGCCGCTTCAGACTCGCCTTCACGCCATCGATGATGTGATAGCGCGACGCGCCGCGCGAATTCACGCCCTTGGTGCCGGTCTCGCCAAGGATTTTCGTCGCGACGACCACGTTTTCGCGCGGCACGTTGAGGTTCTTCAGCGCCTGGCCGGTGATGATTTCGGATCGGCCGTCGGCGTAGACGTCGGCGGTGTCGATGAAATTGATGCCCGCATCGAGCGAACGGCCGATCAGCTTGTCGGCTTCCGCCTGCTGCAACTGACCGATGTTGTCCCAGATTCCGCCCGTTCCGCCGCCGAAGGTCATCGTGCCCAAGCACAGCTCCGAGACAAAAAGACCGGTGTTGCCGAATTTCCTGTAACGCATGGTTGCTCCCGAGTGACTGGAATGGCGCGGCATCGCACGACCTTCACGACAGGGTCCGCGCCGGCAATGCAGTATCGTCCCGGCGCGCGGCGGGTTCATAGCCTGATCCTGTTCAATCCTTGCCTGTTCCTGCAAACGCTGGGGGCGCGCGCGAGCAATCACGCCCTCGCGCGAGTAAGCTAACCAGACTTCTCCCATCTTGAAAATAGTCCGCAAACCATGGCTCTGAACGACACGCCCGGCTTCGCCGGAAAAGAAAGTCATGACCAGCCGAAAGAAACGCGTCATGACGCCGCGCTGGATCAGGCGCGCCTCGATCTCGTCGCGCTGCTCGACCGTTTCACCATCGGTTGCGAAGGCTCGGTCGAGACGCCGGTGCCGGGGCTGTTCCTGCATCGGATCATGAATCCGGGCGGGCCGAAGCACGGCATCCAGACGCCCGCGCTCGCGCTCATCGCGCAGGGCAGCAAGCGCCTCATGGTCGGCGACGAGGTCTATATCTACGATCCGATGCACTATCTGGTGTCGTCGGTGGATCTGCCGGTGTGCGGGCAGGTGTCGGTGGCGAGCGAGTCCGAGCCGTATCTCGGCATGCGGCTCGATCTCGATGTCGACGAAATCACGTCGCTGATCCAGGACGAAAGCCTGCCGCCCGCGACGCAGACCGACGCCTCGCGCGGCCTCTACGTGAACCGCCTCGGCAACTCGATGCTCGATGCCGTGTTGCGCCTTTTGCGGCTCGTCGACACGCCCGAGGACGTGCCGATCCTCGCGCCGCTCGTCAAGCGCGAAATCCTGTATCGCCTGCTGATGAACGGCTCCGGCGCGCGTCTGCGGCAGATCGCGCTGCAGGACAGCCAGACGCAGCGCATCGCGAAGGCCATCCAGTTGCTGCGCCAGCATTTCGACCAGCCGCTGCGCGTGGAGGACATCGCGCGGGACGTGCACATGAGCGTGTCTTCGCTGCATCATCATTTCAAGGCGGTGACGGCGATGAGCCCGCTGCAATACCAGAAGCAGCTGCGGCTTCAGGAGGCGCGCCGCCTGATGATGCTCGATATCGTCGATGCCGCCACCGCCGCGCATCGCGTGGGCTATGAAAGCGCATCGCAGTTCAGCCGCGAGTACAGCCGGCTTTTCGGTGCGCCGCCGTTGCGCGACACCCGCCGCTGGCGCGACGCGACGGCCGCCGCCGCGGGGGCCTGAGCACCGAAATTTCAACGAAGCACTGGCCGAGCGCGCGCGAATGGTCTTGAATGGATTGCCAACAGGCGATGCGACGGCGCTGCCGCATCGATTTATTTCATCGTCCGCGGAATAGTGCAGCGCTTCCGAACGTTCTACGGAGACTTCTACAACAAGGAAGATGAAATGAAGAAGCGTATCCAGATGTTCGTCGCTGCCGCAACCGTCGCTACCGCTTTTGCTTCGCTCGCGTCGTCCGCGCACGCTGCGGCGCCGAAAGAATCGAACGGCATGTTCGTCGATGAAAACGGCATGACGCTCTACACCTTCGACAAGGACACGAAAGGCGGCCCGAGCGCGTGCAGCGGCGGCTGTGCGCAGGCCTGGCCCGCCGCGATGGCGAGCGACTCCGACAAGCCGAGCGGGAAATGGACCATGGAATCCGCCGACGGCGGCAAACAGTGGGCCTATGACGGCAAGCGCGTCTATCGCTTCGCGAAGGACACGAAGCCCGGCGACAAGAACGGGGACAATTTCCGCGATGTCTGGCACGTCGTGAGGCCCTGAGCGCCTTCGCATCGATGCGGGCTCGCGGAATAAATCGGCGAGTCCGCCAGTCTTTCAATCAACAGGTAACGACCATGAAACGATCGATCGGCGTGACGGCGCTCCTGATCGCGCTCGGGCTCGCGCTCGGCACAGCGGGCTGCGCGAGCGGTACGCAAAGTGCGCCGCCTTCTTCTGGCGCGCCGAGCGGACCTGCCGGCGGAGGCAGCTACTGATGGCGAACGCCTCCGGCTCGCCCCGCACGCACGAGGACGCACGGTCTTGAGCTTCGAGAGCGATCTTCTCGCGCATCTGCCGCAGTTGCGCCGCTACGCGCGCGCGCTGACGGGCGATCGCGCCTGGGCCGACGATCTCGTGCAGGACGCGACCGAGCGCGCGCTCAATCGCGCCCGGTCGTTTCATGCGGGTACGAATTTGCGCGCGTGGCTGTTCACGATCATGCGCAATCTGTATATCGACCAGTTGCGCGGTCGCCGCGATATCGCCGTCGATGATGAAAGCGCGCCCTGGCGGCAGATGGCCGCGCCGCGCGGGGAAGTCGACGGCCTCGTGCTGCGCGACGTGCAGCGCGCGCTGTACTGTCTGCCGGTCGAGCAGCGCGAAGTGATGCTGCTCGTGTGTGTCGAGGAAATGAGTTATCAGGAGGCGTCCGTGGTGTTGAATGTGCCGACCGGAACCGTGATGTCGCGCTTGTCGAGAGCGCGGGAGCACATGCGCGTTCTGCTCGGCGAGGAATCGGGCCGCAAGGCGTCGCCTTCGTCGCTGAAAGTGGTGAGCCGCTCATGACCAATCAAGACCGTCCATCCGAAGGCGGCGACCGTATGGGGCCGCCCAAACCCGATCGCGATCTGCAGGCGCTGTCCGCCTTTATCGACGACGAACTTCCCGGCAATGAGCGCGATGCCGTGGCCGAACGCGTCTCGGGCGATCCCGCGAGCGAGGCGACCGTCGCCGCGTATCGTGCGCAGGACAATGCGTTGCGCGCGCTCTTCGCCGATCAGAGCGAGCCGCAGATCGTGCGTCTGCGGCCGCGCTCGCGCGAGCGTTATCTGATCGCGGCAGGCTTCATGGCCGTCGGGGTCGCGTGCGGATTCCTGTTGCAGATGCTCCTTCCCGCGCTCGGCGACAAGCCGCGCTTCGCGGAACGCGCGGATATCGCGTATGCCGTGTACGCGCCCGAGCAGCGGCACGCGGTGGAAGTGGCGGCGTCGCAGCAAGATCATCTCGTCACCTGGCTCTCGAAGCGGCTGAATCGCGCGGTGACGATTCCGTCGCTGGCCGAGTACGGATTTCAGCTCGTCGGCGGACGCCTGTTGCCGGACGAAGAGGGTCCGGCCGCGCAGTTCATGTATCAGAACGCGGCGGGCGAGCGCCTCACGCTCTACATGACGACCGCCACGATCAGGCGCAACGACAGCAAGATCCGCACGCTGAAGGACGGACAACGCACCACGTTCTATTGGGCGTGGAATCGCGTCGGCTATGCGCTTTCGGGGCAGATCGGCGAGGAAAAGCTGCAGGCAATCGCCTATGACACCTGCAAGGAGCTGGGCGGCGATCCGAAGAACTGGTGAGCCGGGAATCGATAAAAAGGCCGCAACGATGCGTGATCGTTGCGGCCTTTCTCATGCGCGATCGTGCTTATCGATAGCGATGCGGCGGAGGCGGCGCGACGTGGTGATGATGGCGTTCCCATTCCTGACGCTGCCAGTAACGATGACCGTCCCAGTAGCGCTCGCCATGCCAGCCGACCGTCACGCGATGCGTGGGACCGCGGTGAACGTCCGCCGACGCCGCGTTTGCGAGACCCATGCCCAGCGCGGCGGCAAGGGAAGCGATCAACAGGCTTTTCTTCGTCTTGTTCATGATGTGTGCTCCTTGGTCGTTTGCCTGGTGGTGAAACCGCGAGTCGATTGGTCGCAGTTCGGCCAAACTTTGGCGTGTGGTTCAGGACCGGCTTATCAACGGTAGTAATCGTGATGATGGTGATAACCGCCACCGTCCGGCACGACGATGCAGCCCGATAGCGCGCTACCCAACAACACGCTCAACGCTGCAAGGATCGCTAGTTTCTTCATGGGTTTCTCCGTGTGAATCCATGGAGACCAATTTAGCGGTTCGCAAAATGACAAGCCGTGTTCGTTTGTAAGCAAACGTGTAATCTGAAATATTCGCGACGGGCGTCTACAAGCTCCGTCGTGCGCCGTTGTACGGCGGATGCAGGACGCGCTATTCTGAACTCCGATTCGAAATGTCGGAGTGAACATGTCTCACATCAGCACGGGCGTCGAGTACGCGCTGCACTGCATGCTGTATCTCGCGGAGCCGCCACACGGCGTGCGCGAGGCGAGCGTGCGCGATCTGGCGGAATTGCAGGGCGTGCCTGCGGAATACGTCGCGAAGCTCTTCACGAAGCTGCACAAGGCGGGACTCGTCGTCGCGACGGAAGGGGCGCGCGGAGGTTTCGCGCTCGCGCGTCCGTCGAAGGAAATCAGCGTGCTCGATGTCGTCGACGCAATCGACGGCGACAAGCCTCTCTTCGAATGCAGGGAGATTCGCGCGCGCTGCGCCGTGTTCGGCGACGACGCGCCGCCTTGGGCGACGAGCGGCGTATGCGCGGTTCACGCGGTGATGAAGAACGCCGAAAAGCGCATGCGTGAAGCGCTCGCGGCGGATCGGCTGGCGGATCTCTCCGGGCGCATGCATGCGAAAGCGCCGCGCACGTTCGGGCCGCAGGTCGTCAAATGGCTCGGCGGGCGCACGGACCAGCGCCGCGCGGCCAAGCGCTGAAAGACTTTAGCGGACGATCTTCGGCTTCATGTTCGGCGTGAGCGATACGCCGACCACATGTCCGGCGCGCACGCCACAGCGGCTATCGACGCGCGTCCATTGCTCCTTGCCGCGCGCCTTCGCGAACGCGCGCATCACGATGACCTGATCGACCGGAATCGGGTTGCCGACACTGAAGATCGTAGTATCGTCGTCGATCTTCGCGGAGAGCACGCGGCGGTCGGGCACGATGAGCGTGTCGTACTTCGGCGCGTTCTCCACCCAGCGATCGAATGCGGCGACACATTGCGCGACGGCATCCGGTACGTGAAGCCTCGTCAGATACGAATAATCCTCGGGCACGTCCGGCGTTTCCTGCGCCTGGACGAGCTGAAACATCGACGCCGACAAAGCGAGCGCGGCCAGGGCGGGAGCAAGAATGTTCTTCATGCGATGGGCGATGAAAAGGGCGTTCGGAGATGTTCGGGCAGAGCGCGGATCGCCGGAGCACGGATCGCGTGAATGGCGCTGAACGTGCGGTGCGCGCGCCTGCGCAGGAATGGCGCGAAGTATACCGTGTGACGTTTTGTGACGTCGAGCGATTCGCGCAGGTCGAATGCCGATCGAAAGCCTCGCCCGCAGCGATGTATCCTTTGATGCCGATAAACACGCGAACGAGGTGCCCAATGAAAGCGGTGCGATGGTCGCAACAAGACGGCTCAGGGCTCGAGCATCTCGTTCTCGATGAGACGCGCGATGGCATCGTGATCGAAAGCGCGGTCGTGGGCGAAGACGAAGCGCGTGCCTTCGGTCTCGTGTATCGCATCGAATGCGATGCGCGCTGGCAAGTGACGCGGCTCGCGCTGAAGCTCGCGGGCGGCGCATCGCTCGATCTGCATCGCAGGGACGGCGACAACGGCGACGCGCACGCATGGACCGATGCGAACGGCGAGCCGCTCGAGGCGCTGCGCGGCTGTATCGACGTGGACATCACCGCGACGCCTTTCACCAACACGCTGCCCATCCGCCGCCTGAAACTCGAACGCGGCGAACGGCGCGTGATTCGCGTCGCCTATGTGCGCGTGCCCGAGCTCGGCGTGAGCGCGGTGGAGCAGGCTTATACGTGCATCGAGCCGGATTGTCGCTATCGTTACGAAGGGCTCGACACGGGCTTCACGGCGGATATCACCGTCGACGAAGACGGCCTCGTGATCGACTATCCCGGCCTCTTCACGCGCATCCGGCGATAATACGCAGACATTCGCCTCAACCGATTTCCACTATGACCGACACGACTTCCCCCCGGCTCACGAGCCTGTCCCACGGCGGCGGCTGCGGCTGCAAGATCGCGCCCGGCGTGCTCGCCGACCTGCTCAAGCGCGCGACGCCGCTGCCCGCGTTCCCGAATCTTCTGGTCGGCAACGACACCGCCGACGATGCCGCCGTCTACAAGCTCAACGACGAGCAGGCGATCGTCGCGACGACGGACTTCTTCATGCCGATCGTCGACGATCCATTCGACTTCGGCCGCATCGCCGCGACCAACGCGCTCTCCGACGTCTACGCGATGGGCGGCAAGCCGATTCTCGCGCTCGCGCTCGTCGGCATGCCGATCAACGTGCTGCCGCATGAAGTCATCGCGCAAGTGCTGAAGGGCGGCGAAGCGGTGTGCGCGGAAGCGGGCATTCCGGTGGCGGGCGGCCATTCGATCGATTCCGTCGAGCCGATCTACGGGCTTGCGGCGCTCGGCATCGTGCATCCGTCGCGCGTGAAGCGCAACGCGGCCGCGCGCTCGGGCGACGTGCTCGTGCTCGGCAAGCCGCTCGGCGTCGGCGTGCTGTCGGCGGCGCTGAAGAAGGACAAGCTCGACGCGGCGGGCTACAGGGCGATGATCGACGCGACCACCAAGCTCAATCGTCCCGGCGCGGAACTGGCGCAACTCGAGGGCGTGCACGCGCTCACCGATGTCACCGGTTTCGGCCTGCTCGGTCACACGCTCGAACTCGCGCGCGGCGCGCAACTGACGGCGCGCATCCGTTACGCCAATCTGCCGTGGCTGCCGCAGGTGCGCGAATTCGTGCGCGCGGGCATCTACACGGGCGCGTCGGGACGCAACTGGAGCGCGTATGGCGACGACATCTCGTTGAACGTCGAAGGCAAGGAAGGTGAGGAGGCCCGCGCCTTGCTGACCGATCCGCAGACCTCGGGCGGCCTGCTCGTGTCGTGCGCCCCGCATGCCGTGAACGACGTGCTCGCGATCTTCCGCGCGGACGGCTTTCACGACGCGACGATCATCGGCGAAATGGTGGACGGCCGGGGCCACGTCGACGTCAGCTAAACAAACTCGAAACGCATGAAGGAAGAATCCCCGAAAGCCATTTTCTACGCGCTCGCCGCGAATTTCGGCATCGCCGTCTGCAAGTTCGGGGCGGCTGCCTTCACCGGCTCGGGCGCGATGTTCGCCGAAGCCATCCATTCCACGGCCGATTGCGGCAACCAACTGTTGCTGCTCTTTGGCCTGAAGCGCGCGCAGGCGCCCGCGAACGCGCTGCATCCGCTCGGCTCGGGGCGCGAAATCTATTTCTACGCGCTCATCGTCGCGCTGCTGCTGTTCTTCGTCGGCGGAGCGTTCTCGGTGTACGAGGGCGCGCATCGGTTGATGCATCACGAGCCGTTGTCGAACCCGATCGTCGCGCTCGTGATTCTCGGCATCTCCGTCGTGCTCGAAGCCTTTTCGCTCGCGGGCGCGATCCGCGAAATCCGCAAGGGCGCGCCGAACAAAACCTTATGGCGATGGTTTCGCGAAACGCGCGAATCGGAATTGCTCGTCGTCGCCGGCGAGGACGTCGCGGCGCTGCTCGGCCTTGCGATCGCGTTCGCCGCCGTGCTCATGACGATGCTCACCGGCAACCCGGCCTACGACGCCGCCGGCTCGATCGGCGTCGGCGTGCTGCTGATGATCATCGCGTTTCTCGTTGCGCGTGAAGTGAAGTCGATGATCGTCGGCGAATCGGCGAGCCCGGAAGTACGCAAGGCGATCGACGCGCACTTGCGCACGCGCCCGGAAATCACGCGCATCATCAGCCTCATTACGCTGCAATGGGGCAAGCACGTCGTGGTGGCAGTGCAGGCCGAAATGATCGATTACGCCAGCGGCCGCGCGATGATCGATGCGATCAACATCATCGAAGACGATCTGCAGCGCGCCTTTCCGCAAGTGCGCTGGGTGTTCTTCGAACCCGACGTAGCACGCGATCGCGGCGAGCCGACGGCCGCCTGAGGCGAGGGCAGGCCAGGAGCGCGGCGTGCTACGGCTTTCAGGGTCGTCCGGGACCGCTCCTGCCGCGCGGACGTCATCGCGCTAGCATATGGCGTGCGCGTCGTCCGCATCGAGTCCCTGAAATTCTGTGATCTTCATCCGACCCATGCGCAAATTGCTCCTTGCAGTGCTGCTCGTCGCCGTGGCGAGCGTTCTCCCGATCTTTTCCCAGTCCTCCTTTGCCGCAGCCGCTTCCCCGCAGCACGCGTCGCAGCCGGCGGTCGCGCTGACGCCGCAGCAGGCGCGCGATGCGCTTGCCGTGCTCAACGATCCCGCGCGCCGTTCGCAAGTCGCGGATACGTTGCGCGCGATCGCCGCGGCCGGCGCGCTGGCCGCGCCCGCGAGCGCGCCGCAGGCGGCATCGTCCGCGGCGCCGGCATCGGGCGCATCGGGCGTGCTCGCGCATTCGTTGACCGCGAATGGGCTCGCGTCGCAATTGTCGCGGCAGGCGGGGCACTGGCTCGTCGAGATCGGCGCGGGGCTGCGGCATTCGACCGTCGCGCTGCTCGATTTCGGCTCCGTGATTTCGTGGTGGCGCGACCGTACGTCGAGCGACGCGGGGCGCGCGCTCATCGGCCATGTCATGTGGACCGTGCTGGCCTCGCTGATTCCCGCGTTGCTGCTCGAATTCTTATGCTTGCGCCTGCTGAAGCGCCCGCGCGCCCGGATCGCGGCACGCGGCGTCGCCGATGCTGAGGAGCAGGATCCCGACCTCGTGCGCGAACAGCACGCCGCCGAGCGCGCGGAAGACGCCGCCGCGCAAACCGGCGACGCCACCGCGATGCATCTTGCCGAGCGCAAGGCGGACACCGCGCGCGGCCAGCGTCACGCCGCGCGTCACTGGACGCTGTTGCAGCGCCTGCCGAGCGCGCTCCTGTACGGCTTGCTGTCGCTGGTTCCGCTGATCGTGTTCATCGGCGTGGTGACGTTGCTGATGTCGATCTTCATCGACGACAACACGGCCGAGGCGCGCGTCGCGGGCTCGCTCATCGACGTCTATCTGGCGTGCCGCGCCGTCGTGATCGTGAGCGGCTTTTTCGTCGCGCCGCGTGCGCCCGGACTGCGCCTCATCCAGATGCGCGATGCCGCCGCCGCGTACACGCATCGCTGGGTGCGGCGCATCGTGTGCACCGCCGGCGCGGGCATCGCGCTCGCCAATGCCGGCGAACCGATCGGCCTGTCGGGCGATGCGCGCATCGCGGTGCTGAAGGTCACGCTGCTGATCGTGCATCTGATGATCGCATTCGTGATCTTCCAGAGCCGCAATTCGGTGGCGGAGCGCATCCGGCAGCGCGCGCGTTCGAACCGCTCGGTGAGATTGGTCGGCGCGTGGTTCGCCGATATCTGGGCGGGCGTCGCGATTTTCTTCGTGATCGCGCTGTGGTTCGTGTGGGCGCTCGACGTGCAGAACGGCTACCGCACGCTGTTTCATCTCGGCGGCGTGTCCTTGCTCGTGCTGGTCGGCGCGCGCGTGCTCGCGATCGTCGCGTTCGGCGCGCTCGGCCGCGTTTTCCATCAGAACGACGAAGAGGATCTCGCCGGCGAGTCGATCGCGCGGCGTCGCGCGTATCGCTATTACCCGGCGCTGCGGCGCATCGTGCAGGCGCTGATTTCCGTCATCACCGTGGTCGCGCTGCTGCAGGTGTGGCACGTCGATATCGTGCATTTCTTCACGTCGGGCGGCGTCGGCAACCGGCTCGCGTCGGCGCTCGTCACCATCGTGATCGCGGCCGTGTTCGCCGTGCTCGTGTGGGAAGCGGCGAACATCGTCGTCGAACGGCGGCTCGAACAATGGACCGCGAGCGGCGAGCGTCTGCGCGCCGCGCGCCTGCGCACGCTGCTGCCGATGATGCGTACCGGCCTTTTCATCGTGATCGCGATGGTCGTCGTGCTGACGGGCCTTTCGGAACTCGGCGTGAACACCGCGCCCTTGCTCGCGAGTGCGAGCATCTTCGGCGTGGCGCTCGGCTTCGGCTCGCAGAAGCTCGTGCAGGATCTCATCACAGGCATCTTCCTGCTGATGGAAAACGCGATGCAGGTCGGCGACTGGGTGACGCTCGCGGGCGTGTCGGGCACGGTCGAATATCTGTCGATTCGCACGGTGCGCTTGCGCGGCGGCGACGGCTCGCTCTACACCGTGCCGTTCAGTTCGGTCTCGACGGTGAACAACACGAATCGCGGCATCGGCAATGCAGCGGTGCGCGTCTCGATCGCACTCGGTCAGGACGTCGATCTCGCCATATCGACGCTGAAGGAAATCGGCGCCGCCTTGCGTGACGACGAAGCGTTCCGCGACGGCATTCTCTCCGACTTCAGTTTCTGGGGCGTCGATGCCGTCGACGGCTCGACCGTCACGCTCGCCGGCCAGATCCAGTGCCGCGACAGCGCACGCTGGCCGGTGCAGCGCGAGTTCAACCGGCGCATTCTCAACGAGTTCACGGCGCGCGGCATCGAGATCGCGAATCCGCAGCGCAACTTCGTGATCGTGAACGGCGGCAATCAGGAAGGCGGCCCGGATGGCGTTCAGGACGCGGACGAGGCGGGCGCGGATCAGCGCGGCGAGCCGTCGAAGGCCGCGCAGCATCCGACGGGCGAGGCGGCGGGTTCGGCGAACGTCGCGTCGAACGCGCCGCCGCCGCGGTCATCGCAAAGCGGCACCTGAGTTTTCGGTTAGCGCTCCTATAATCGTGCGGGTTGACCGCGCCCTGGCCGGGCGCGGTCTTCTTTCGAAGGTCGAACCCTTACGAGGATCCGCTCGCCATGAGAAAACTCCGCGCGTCACGATCGATAAAGCTCAGAAAAACCGCCTGTGCGTCACTGTTCGCCGCCGGCCTCGCGACCCTGACAGGTTGCGCGTTCGCCCAGCCATCCGATGACAGCGGCCCCGAAGGCGGCCGCCACGTCAAAGTGATGATCGTCACGATGTTCGGCCCCGAAGGCCAGGTCTGGCTCGACAAGCTCGGTCCGTGGCAGGCGATCAAGGTGCCGGGACTGTCGCCGGATTATCCCGAGGTCAATTGCAATCGCGACGATGTCTGCGTCATCACGACGGGCATGGGTCACACCAACGCGGCCGCGTCGATGATGGCGCTGGCATTCTCCGACCGCTTCAATCTGCGGCACACGTATTTTCTCGTCGCGGGCATCGCCGGTATCGATCCGAAGCAGGGCACGGTCGGCTCGGCAGCCTGGGCGAAGTATCTCGTCGATTTCGGCATTCAATGGGAACTCGACGCGCGCGAGAAGCCCGCCGACTGGCCTTCGGGTTTCCTCGGCATCAACACGAAAAGTCCGTACGAGAAACCGCCGCTCGACTATCGGACGGAGGCGTTCGCGCTCAATGCGTCGCTTGCGGATGCGGCCTTCGCGATCTCGCGCAACGTCACGCTCTCGGACAGCGATCAGGCGAAAGTCGCGCGCGCGAAATTCAACTACGCGCCGGCCAACCAGCCGCCGCGCGTGATCCAGTGCGACACGCTCGCCGGCGATACGTGGTGGTCCGGCAAATATATCGGCGAGCGGGCGAGGGAGTGGACGCGCCTCCTGACCGACGGGCGCGGTGTCTATTGCACGACGCAGCAGGAAGACAACGCGACGTACGAGGCGCTCAAGCGCGCGGCGAGCGTGAAACGGGTGGATCTGTCGCGCGTGGCGGTGCTGCGCGCCGGATCGGACTTCGACCGGCCGTACGAAGGGCAAGCCGCTTCGGACAATCTGCTCAATTACGCCGATCAGGGCGGCTTTGCGCCGGCCATCGAAAACCTGTATCGAACGGGCAATCCATTCATACAGGAGGTTGTTACACATTGGGGCGCCTGGCGCAAAGGCATCCCACAAAAGTAACGCCACGGCGTTACAAAGCCGGTAACAAGGCCATGTTTCTGGCAGTAACAACTCTGTTACTGCGACCAAGTAACTATTACCTAACCTGCCGCGGATCGGTAATCGCCGATTTCGCGGCATTTTTTTGCTCTTTCACGTCCGATGAATGGCGAATAAAAGCTGGGTCTTGGCGTCAACGGAATCCCGTAAATGCCCGTTATATGGCGCGGAAGGCGATTATTAAGATAAAAACGAAGCCGCGCCGGGCGGACCTCGCAAACGTTAGACAAATACGCACCGGATCAAAGAATCGGTCAAATTCTCCAGACCGAAAAAATTACCGACCTAAAGTGTTGTTTGCAACAAAATATTATTGAGACACTCTTGCTTTAGGTTCAGACAGTTCTTAGAATCCGTCTCACAGTGGTTGTTACAAGATGTAACGCACTGAAACAAAGATTACGCAGTACGTAGCCGGGCAGAACGAGTCCGGTGAGGCACAAAAAAGACATCGGCAAAAAGCCGGCGGGAAATCGGGGATTTACTGGAAGTTGCAACCATGAACGGTCGCGAAACGCTGGAATCGATCCGGGAAATCAATTTGTCGTACATCATGCTCGCGCAGCGTCTGCTGCGCGAAGACCGCGCCATCGGCATGTTCCGGCTCGGTCTGTCGGCGGAACTCGCCGATCTGCTGTCGGGCCTCACGCTCGCACAGGTCGTCAAGCTCGCGTCGTCGGATAACCTGCTTTGCGCATTCCGCTTCAACGATCACACGATGCTGTCGGCCTTGGTTCAGCCCGCGAAGAACGCGGACATCGCGCCGACGCACGCGGCAATCCTGCTGGCTGGCCAGCCGGCCGAACAGTTCGCTTAAGTGATGACGGAGCGAGCCATGCTGAAGAAGAGCCTCACTGAAGACGCCCAGGAAGTGTTCCGCGCCATCGCGCTGATCGAGCTCGGCGCGCGCATGCAAGTGCTGGAGAGCGAACTCACGCTCTCGCGCGATCGCATGATCCGCCTGTATCGCGAAGTGAAGGGCGTGTCGCCGCCGAAGGGCATGCTGCCGTTCTCGGCCGACTGGTACATGACGTGGCTCGCCAATATCCACGCATCGCTTTTCTATAACACCTATACGTTCCTGAAGAACGAAGCCGGCTGTTCGCATCTCGATGCGTTGACCAAGGGGTATCGGCTGTATCTCGAGCACTGCAACCATAGCGGCGCCGAGGCGGTACTCGATCTTACGCGGGCCTGGACTCTTGTGCGCTTCTTCGACGCGGGCATGCTGCAGATGACGGCTTGCTGCCGCTGCACCGGGAAGTTTGTCGCACACAAACATGATTTGCAGAACAACGTGGTGTGCGGGGCCTGCCAGCCGCCGTCACGCGCGGGGAAGACCAAGAAAGCGGCGGCCGCGAAACAGGCCAGCAAAGAAGCCGCGCTGGAGGTAGTGATGTCGAAGAACGAAGTGCCGGAGCATGCGGAGCACACGGTACTCGCTAACGTAGCGGCAGTAGCGGCGTTACAGCCGCAACGAGCTAGCCTGGTCGCACAGGCTGCTTAGGCGGTAGCGGCCGCCGGCTTTCCTTCCGGGGACTGTCCGCGAGGATGGTGGATGTCCGGCTCGCCGCTACCGCGTTTTACTTCCCGCCCGTTTTCCCGAATCGATAGCCCGGCGCCGATTGGCGTGCCGGGCTTTTTTGTTTTGCCGCCCAGTAAAATGCTTCGATGGCACGCGCTCTCGAAGATAACGGCTTGGCTACCGCACAACAGGGTTTTCTGCTGACTCGTCACTGGCGCGACACCGCAGCAGGGACGGAAGTCGATTTCTGGCTCGCGACCGACGACGGCCCGAGAAAGATCCGCATCGCGACGCAGACGAGCGTCGCGTTCATTCGCGCCGAAGATCGCGCGAAGGCGGAGCCTGTCGTCGCCGGCGTGCGCGACACGTATCTGCGCGAGCTGCCGCTCAAGGACTTCCGTCAAAAGCCGGTGCTCGGGCTTTACTGCCCGCAGTATCGTCAGTTACTCGCGCTCGAAAAGAACCTGAGAAGCGCCGGCGTCAATGTCTTCGAGGCCGATATCCGTCCGCACGAGCGCTATCTGATGGAGCGCTTTATCACGGCGCCGGTGTCGTTCGAAGGCGCGCCGCGCGACGGTTACATTTGCAGCGAACTGAAGCCCGCGCCGGATTACCGGCCGTCGCTCAGCGTCGTGTCGCTCGATATCGAAACGAGCGTGAAGGGCGATCTCTATTCGATCGCGCTCGAAGGCTGCGGCGCGCGTCAGGTGTACATGCTCGGACCGCCGACCGGCGCCGCCGAGCCAGCGGATTTCGCGCTCGACTATTGCGACACCCGCGCCGACATGTTGCGCCGCTTCAACGCGTGGATCGCGCATCACGATCCGGACGCGATCATCGGCTGGAATGTCGTGCAGTTCGACTTGCGCATCCTCCAGCGGCACGCCGACGACTACGGCGTGCCGCTTACGCTCGGCCGCGACGGCGGCACGGTCGAATGGCGCGAGCACGGCATGAAGCGCAATCACTGGTTCGTGTCGATCGCGGGCAGGCTCGTCATCGACGGCATCGAGGCGCTGCGTTCGGCGACGTGGAATTTTCCGTCGTTCAGCCTGGAGTACGTCGCGCAATCGCTGTTAGGCGAGGGCAAGGCCATCGACAGTCCGTACGCGCGCATGGACGAGATCGAGCGGCGCTTTCAGGAAGACAAGCCCGCGCTCGCGCGTTACAACCTGAACGACTGCGAGCTCGTCACGAAAGTTTTCGACAAGACCGAACTGCTGCCGTTTTTGCTGGAGCGCGCGACCGTCACCGGTTTGCAGGCGGATCGCAGCGGCGGATCGGTCGCGGCGTTCACGCATCTGTATATGCCGCGGATGCATCGGCTCGGCTATGTCGCGCCGAATCTCGGCGACGTGCCCGAGGAAGCCAGTCCCGGCGGCTTCGTCATGGATTCGCGTCCCGGTCTCTACGATTCCGTGCTCGTGCTCGATTACAAGAGCCTGTATCCGTCGATCATCCGCACGTTTCTGATCGATCCGGCCGGGCTCGCGCAAGGCATGGCGGCTTCCGACGAGACCGCCACGGTTCCCGGCTTTCGCGGCGCGCGATTTTCACGCGACACGCACTGTCTGCCCGCGATCGTCGCGCAAGTGTGGGAAGCGCGCGAAGCGGCGAAGCGTCAGCGCAACAAGCCGCTGTCGCAGGCGCTGAAGATCATCATGAATTCGTTCTACGGCGTGCTCGGATCGAGCGGCTGCCGCTTTTTCGATCCGCGTCTCGCGTCGTCGATCACCATGCGCGGTCACGAAATCATGCATCGCACGCGCGAGCTGATCGAAGCGCGCGGCTACGGCGTCATCTACGGCGATACGGATTCCACTTTCGTCTGGCTGAGGCGCGCGCGCAGCGAGGAAGACGCGGGGCGCATCGGCCGCGCGCTCGTCGCGCATGTCAACGAATACTGGCGCGAGCATTTGCGCGAGACCTTCGGGCTCGACAGCGCGCTGGAATTGCAGTTCGAAACGCATTTCACGCGTTTTCTGATGCCGACGATCCGCGGCACGGAAGAGGGCAGCAAGAAGCGCTACGCCGGCCTCACGACGCGCGCCGACGGCAGCGAGGAAATCATCTACAAAGGGCTCGAAACGGTGCGTACCGACTGGACGCCGTTCGCGCAACGCTTCCAGCAGGAGCTTTACCTGCGCGTCTTCAAGGGTGAGGCATACGCGGACTACGTGCGCGAGTACGTCGGACGCACGCGGCGCGGCGAGCTGGACGAACTGCTCGTCTATCGCAAGCGCTTGCGCCGCACGCTCGGCGACTATCAGCGCAATGTGCCGCCGCATGTGCGCGCCGCGCGCATCGCCGATGAGTACAACGCGCGTGCCGGACGCCCGCTGCAATATCAGAACGGCGGCTGGATCAGCTATGTGATGACGGCGGCCGGTCCCGAACCGGTGGAAGCGCGCCACGCGCCGATCGACTACGAGCACTACGTCAGCAAGCAGCTTCAGCCGGTCGCGGACGGCATTCTGCCTTTCCTGCGCGACGATTTCACCGCGCTGATGTCCGGTCAGAAAGAGCTGTTCTGAGTTCCGAGTCTAGAAACGCACGCCGAAACCCGCTTCGATGATGTCCGCATCGCGGTCGTAACGCGTGACCATGCGATTCCACGTCACGCGCGCGAGCCATCGATCCGAGAAGCGGTAACTCGCCGACACCGATACGAGACCGGAGAAGCGTCCGTCGCCGGTGCGGTTCTGCGCCAGATCGTCGTTCTGCGTAATCGACAGATACGGCCCCGCGCCGACGCCGAGCGTCAGCTTGTCATTCAAGAACGCGCGCGTCGCCCAGAGTTGCGCGGCAACGCCGTCGCGGCGCGACTGGACGTGGCCGCCTTCGTGCAGATACGACGCGGTGAAGTCGAAGTAACGCCACAATCCGCGCCGATATTCGATGCTCTCCGCCAGATTCGTTTCCGAGTCGGGACTGTTGAGGATCGTCGTGCCGAGCATCACCGTGACTTCGTTGTTGGTGACGTTGGTCGTGCGCGACACGGGGCGCGCGCGCGGTCCGCGTCCTTCGGGCGCGTCGAGCTGATAGCCGATGCCGAAGAGCAGCGCGGTCGTGTCGGGACCGCCGAATGCCTGCACGCGATTGAGCTTCATCTCCGCGATCCAGCGGTTGTCGAAGTAATACGCCGCGCGCAGCGTGAACATCGCGCCCCAGCCGTGCGTGTTCGAGTATTCGCCGCCCGACTGCGCCTCGCTCGTATCGAAATAGCGATACGGCCCGGCGCCCGCCGACAATTCCAGCCGCTCGTTCCAGAGCGGCAGGCGTCCCCATAACTCCAGCGCCTGCCCGTCACGGTGATGATCGGGAATATGGCCCTCGTTGAGCCAGGAAAAGCTCCAGGCGGCGTAAGGCCCGAGCCCTTCACGATAATTCGCTTCCCACGAATACGTGTTCTGGCTGCTGCTCTGGAGTGCGCCAGCCAGAAACGAAAATTCCTGCGAGTGAGCCGCGCTGCTCGCAATGCCGAGTAGCGCGAAAGCGATCGCGCGAAGGGCCGTTCTGCAATGTCGTTCGTTCTGGGTTCTTGTCATCGGCGAGGTCGGATTCGGAAGGTTCCGGCAACTTTCGTGCGGTCTGTTCCGGATGCAGGATACAGACTTAGGAAAACTCCCGCAAAGTTCTGACTAATTCCTATTTCCACCGACGGCAAGGTGAAACGTTTGCGCGGAACAATCGCTCGGCATGCGTTCGCAGCCACTCACACGCGGGGTTACGCGTTTCGCGGACCTTGCGTAGATTGAGTTCTCCCAGTGCATTCAGGCAAACGAGGTCAGCGATGGACTCCACCCCAATCGAATATCGAGGCTGTGAGCTTTCGGTCATCGTCCAGCATCGGGCGGGAGAATTCGTCGCGACGCTTCTGATCGAGCGGCCGGGCGGCGTGCGGCGCGCGATCGGGCCGATGCGCGCGTTTGCGACGGCGCAGGCCGCCGCGAACTTCGCGTTCGAATGCGGCAAGGCGGAACTCGACGGCGCATCCGCGATGCGCGCGCCGCGCGTCGCGGTGTCGGGCTGATGCCGTCGCTCAGGCGCCGCTCGTGCGCGGCTCGCCCGAAGTCGCCGCCGCGGCGCCGTCCGGCGTCGCCGGATGCCGCGCGCGATACACCACGAGCGCGCACACGCTGACCGCAGAGATCGCGACCGGCCCGGCTACCGCTTCAAAAATGCGCGGCGGCAACCAGGCGCGCCGAGCATCGCGCCGCCCGTGCCGGTGCCCGTCACAAAGAGCGCACTCAGCGACAGCCACGCGAGCGCCGGTTTCCCCGCGAGATGTCCGAACGACGCGAGACTCGACGTCGCGCACACGAACGCCGCCGCGACCACCTACTGCGGATTGACAAGAACACACGCAATAGCATCGCTGACCGCGCCGTCGACCCGTCTCAAGAAATGCTGAGAATCGGCCTATTCCTAGGGGCAATCCGCTGATTTGACGCAATAATTTACAAATCCACGAGACGGGCCGGATAAGCTCGGATGTTCCATCCGGGCGGGTCGCCCGTATCTGCTCGCTTTCCGTCTTCCGACTGTTGAACCGCCATGGTGACTCTGGTTAGCTGTTTCTCCGATCGCAACGCGACATCATCGCTCGACAATCACATCGAATATTGCCGGCGCGCGAACGCGAAGCATCGTTTCGAGCCGATATCCGGCTGCGTCGATTCGCTCGAATTGCGCACGCTCTATAAATACCAGTTGCTGAACGACGTACTGCGGGAGGCCGAAGAGGGCGAACTCGTCATTTTCGCCACGGAAAACGCGTTGTTCCTCCGCTTTCACGACTTCGAGCCGATCATGGCGGACCGCGACGTCCTGGTCACGAAAGGGCATTTCGGCATCAACACCGAGATGTTCGTGCTGCGAAACAATGAAGAGAACCGGCGCATGATTCGTGGCTTCGCCGCGCAATGCCGCAAATACTTCGAATACGGCAAGTTCGTCACGGAAGAGGAACTGCTCGAAGCCCTGCCGACCGTGCCCGACTGGGACGACCTGAACGGCGTGGTGCCGATCGCGTCGATGTGGGCGAGCCAGCATCCGGATATTCGTGGCCGCGAAGTCGTCGCGGTGTCGATCGTCTACACGCCGCGCCTTTACAGCAAGTACGGGCCGCTGTGGCGCGCGGTGTTCGCGCGGCATGTGAGCGCGTGTCACGCGTCAGGCGATCTTCGCTTTTTCGACGATGCAGCGCCGATGTCGAGCGATTCGAACGAGCCGCTTTCGGTGTATCAGCCGGGACGTCCGATCGCGGTCGTGATGCTCTATACGCCGAACATCGCGAGCTATGCGCGCTTCGGCGAAGGGAGTCTGCGTGCGTACTGCGAGCAGCACGGTTATACGCTTTACGTGCATCGCGAAGTGCCGGCCGATTTCGGCCGCGATGCGTGCGGCAACTGGGCCAAGCCTTTTCTTCTCAGCAAGTACCTGCCGCAGCACGAATGGGTTTTCTGGATGGACGCGGACATCATCGCGATGAACCGGAGCGTGAAACTGGAGAAGTTCACCGAAGGGCGCGAACGCGTGCTGACCGCGGACATCTGCGGCTGGCGTTTCAATTCGGGCGTAATGGGCTTTCGCAACACCGAGGCGAATACGAACGTGCTCGACGCCGTGCTGGCGAAGGTGCGCGAGATCGAGGACATCCAGTACACGTTTTCGAGTCAGGGCGACCAGTATGTGTTCATGGAGCAACTGATCGCGCACGGTCTGTGTCCCGAGATGGATTCGCCCGAACTCGTGAGCTTTCGCGAACTGAACACGCCCTGGTATTACGCGGACCGGAACACGTTCCTCTGTCACTTTCACGGCCTGAGCACCGAGATGCGGGCGCTGTTCATGTCGATGGATTCGGTGCCGGAAGGCGGCTTCGAAGCCATCGAACATGCGGCGCCGCGCACGCCGCTCCTGATCCGCAAACCCGCGTGATCGCGGCTTACGCGCCGGCCATCTTTCTCATCAGGCGCACGCGGGGATCGACTGCTTCCTGCAGCGCCGGCTCCTCCGCGAAATGCCAGGCGAGGCTGCGCGCACGCACGCGGCGCGTCGGCTTGACGTGCTCACGCCGGCGCACCAGCGAGCGCACGGCGCGCCCCAGCGCCAGATCGATGGCTCCGCGCCAGTCGCGCGCAATCGACGTCGCGACGACCTTGTTTTCCCGATTCAACTGCACTTCCACCTGACAGCGCTTGTCGACGCCGCCGCGCGGCCCGTTGATGTCCGACAAGCTGACGGTCGCCTTCGAGATCAGCCACGCGAGACGGCGAAAGACGAATTCGCTGCGCGCTTTCGCAAGCTCGTGCATCGCAATGGCTTCGGGGTCGCGGGACTTGAACAGGACTTTCATTGACGCCTCCTCGTTGAACATGGATTCAGCGTAAAGGCCGGTCGCGATCCGAAAAAGCAGACTGAACGGAACCTAAGCTTCGAAAAAACCGAAGTTAGCTCGTGGCTCGCGCAAGCACCTGCTGAGTCAACGGATGATGCCGTCCGCGCCGCGACACGATCGCGTGCACTTCCTCTTTCACGTCCGGCGAGCGGCCGAGCCAGCGCAGTCCGCGCAACAGCGGCGCATCGCCCGCGCCGAATTCCGCGAGCGGAAACACCCCGAGGCCGCGCGCGCCGAACACGGCCATCAGCGCACTGTCCTCGAATTCGCCGACGATGCGCGGCGCGATGCCTTGCGCCTCCAGCCATCGATCGAGCCTTGCCCGCAGCGACGAATGGCCGGTCGGCAAAAGAATGGGCAGCGACGCGAGACTTTCAGGGAAACGATCGATCGCGCTCTTGCGCACGATCGAAGCCGGCCCGTACCAGTCGACCGGCGAGGCGATCAGCCGCTCGCTCGTGAGACGCAGATTGTGATTGTGCGGCGCGGGGTGGCTCGCGAGCACGAGATCGAGCCGATGCAGCGCCAGTTCGCCGAGCAGTTCGTCGGTCTCGCCTTCGTGACACAGAAGACGCAGCGACGGATTGCCGAGCACTGGCGCGAGCAGCGCGTGCGCAGCAAGCTTCGAAATGCCATCCGACAGGCCGACCGCGAGACGCGCGAGCGCGCCGCTCGCCGCCTCGCGCACTTCGTCCTGAATCGACTGCCCAATATGAAAGATTTCCTCCGCACGCGCGAAGGCCACCTGTCCCGCTTCGGTCATCGTGACGCCGCGGCCTTCCGGCTTGAGCAGTTGATGCCCGAGCGATTTTTCCAGCTCACGCACTTGCGCGCTGATGGTTTGAACCGCCATGTCGAGCCGTTCCGCTGCGCGCGCGAACCCGCCTTCCTTCACGACAACCCAGAAATAATGCAGATGACGATAGTTGAGCATGTGCCGTGCGTCCTTTTCGATACATCGAAAAAACCGAAGTAGGGCTTCGATTATCGCTGATTTTTTCGAGTACGAGTTCAGCCGATCATGGCGCGATACGTTCAATCAAAAACCCTGTTACTCATGGAATATCTCCTTTCGCTCGCCGCCGATCCCGCCGTCTGGGCCGCGCTCGTCACGCTGATCGTGATGGAAGTCGTGCTCGGCATCGACAATCTCGTCTTCATTTCGATTCTCAGCAACAAGCTGCCCGTGGCGCAACGCGCGCGCACGCAGCGCATCGGCATCATGCTCGCGCTCGTCATGCGGCTCGCGCTGCTCGGCACGGTCGCGTGGATCGCGCAACTGACCACGCCGGTGTTCTCCATGTTCGATCATGCGTTCTCGTGGCGCGACATCATCCTGCTCGCGGGCGGCCTGTTCCTCGTCTGGAAGGCGACCACGGAGATGCGTCATCACGTCGGACGCGAGCACGATGTCGTGCCCGGCGTCGCGTCGAGCGTCGGCGGCATGACGGCGTGGGCTGCGATCGGCCAGATCCTGCTGCTCGATCTCGTGTTTTCCGTCGACAGCATCATTACGGCGGTCGGCATGACCGAGCATCTGCCGATCATGTTTATCGCCGTCATCTTCGCCGTCGCGACAATGCTGTTCGCCGCGCAACCGCTCTCGCGTTTCATCGAACGCAATCCGACGGTCGTGACGCTCGCGCTCTCGTTCCTGCTCGTGATCGCGATGACGCTGATCGCCGAGGGTTTCGGCACGCACGTGCCGAAGGGCTACATCTACGCGGCGATGGGCTTCGCGGGATTCGTCGAAGGTTTGAACCTGCTTGCAAGGCGCGCGAAGGGCAAGCGCGAGGCGAGCGTTCCCGCGCGTAATTCCGCTTGCTTCTCGTCGTCCGAGTGACTACGTTATTCGTTAGCGAACGTCTAAATTCTTTCGGGTCCCGAAATAATCAACCGACAAATTCGCGCGCGTCGCGGCCATGGCGACCAATCGTCGGCGGAATGCAGGCGACAGGAGCGAAGATGAGCCCGCATTGGGAGATCGGCACGGTGAGCGAGGCGTTCGAGCCCATCGCGCGGATCGATCCATACATCGTGTGGGCGCACGCGACGCGCTATCGCGATCTCGGCGGCATGCCGCGCGGCCGAATTCCCATCGCCATCGAGATGAAGCAGGGCGGCGAGACCGCGCAGCAGTTCGCGCAGACGATCGAGCGTAACGGCTGGCAACGCTGGATCTGGATGTCGGCGCTCTATCGCGATCCGCCCGCGGGGCTCGAAGCGACGCGCTTCTGCACGGCTCACGTGACGCGCGAATTCTTCGCGCATCTGAACACCGATCTCGCGGGCAAGTTCGAGCGCTTCACGGAGGCGCTGGCGATTCCAACGCACGTCGATGCGCGTACGGAACGCGTGCCTGCCGATCATGTACCGATGCGCGAAGGGCTGGGCAATGCGATCGTCGGCGTGTGCGATGAAGATATCGCGTTCACGCATCCGCGATTCTCCGAGGATGCAAACGGAACGCGCACGCGCTTTCAATGCTTCTGGAATCAGAACGATCCCGCCGACTCCGCAGCCGGGCTCGGTTACGGAAGCGAGCTGCTCAAACATCAGATGGACGCGCTTCTGGGCGACGCGCGCCTTCATGCGGAAGCGGCGGGCGCATGCATGTACGATCCGTCGCGCACGCAATCGACAGCCGATTGCGACGCGCCCTTGCCGATGATCGGCGTGCAACTCAAACGACGCTATCGCACGATGCGCGACGCGTTCGGCCCTTGCCCCGATGCGGAAGTACTCGACGCCGTCCGCTATGTCGTGCAGCGCGCGCAGGACATCGGCAGTGCGGCGTGTCATGCGCTCGTCAGTCTGAATATCGGCAATGTCGCGTGGCAGCAGGACGGCAGCTCGCTCATCGAATGCGCGCTCGACGAACTGATGGACAGCGGCGCATGCTCGGTCGTGCTTCCGTCCGGCAATGTCGACTTGTCGCGCTGTCGCGGTGCATCGACGCTCGCGGAGCGCGCGGAATCGGAGTGGCGCTGGCGCGTGCGCGCGCATTCCGAATCGCCGAGTCTCGCGGAAATCTGGCTGTCGACCCGTGATGGAACGCCTAGCGTCGACGTGCAGATCGTGCCGCCCGACGACGTCGCGAGTGCATGGATCGGGCTCGGCAACGTCGGCACGTTTACGCGCGGCGGCGATCCCGTGTGCACCGTCGTGCATCTCGGGCGCGGCGCGCGCGGCGAAGGGCACATGATCCTCGTCGCGCTCGCGCCGACCGCCACGCGCAGCGGCGTGCGCCGCGCGACCGCGGGCGAGTGGCTCATCCGCCTGAGGAACAACGCGCGCGCGACCGTCACGGCCTATGCGTGGATGCAGTGCGACGAAACATGGGCGCGCGATCCTGCTCAACCGCGCGCATGAAGCGCGATGATCTCCTGAAGATCGAGGTCGTGCTCCAGCGAATGCAGAAGCTCGTCGTGGATTTCCCCCGCGCGATGCATCCGCAGCAACTCCGTGCGCCCGGCGGCAATCGCGGCGAGCACGACGTCGTAGTGCGCGTGGCGGGCATCCGTCGGGAACTCCTCCATGTCCTCGAAGCGCTTCGTGAGTCCCGCGCGATACGTGTATTGCTCGAGCAGTCGCGGATGGATCACATTGCCATCGGCGTCGTGCACCAGTGGCTGGATCGCCGCCAGTTGCGCGGTCTCCATGCGCGCCCACGCCTGCGGCTCGCTGAGATGGCGTGTCGAGCGCTCGTGACCGCGCGTGAGCGACAACAGCGCGATGAGCGGGCCGATTGTCGCGCCCTGCAGGAGCACGGTGACGAGAATCACCGCGAAGCCGGCAAACACAATCAGATCGCGGCCGGGCATCGTCTCGGGCAACGAAAGTGCGACGGCAAGCGTCACCACGCCGCGCATGCCGGCCCAACTGACGACCGTGGCCGCGCGCCAGTCGGGAACGCCTGCGGCGTCCGCGCGCTTGCGTCCGGTGACAGTCCACGCGAGCCACTTCATCGCCTCGACGCCGAACACCCAGACAAAGCGCGAGAGGATCACGACCGCGATCACCGCCGCCGTCGCGGGTCCGAGGAGAGAGAATGCATCGCCGACGCCGCCGAGCCGCACCGCGATGCCGCGCAGCGACAGTCCGATCAGCACGAACACGAGCGCTTCCAGCACGAACACGACAACCTGCCAGAACGCCGTGCCGCGCATGCGCTGCGCCGCCGTGAACACTTCGTGCTGATGCCAGCCGACGACCATGCCGCACGTGACCGTCGCGATGACGCTCGATACGCCGAGCTCCTCGCCCGCGATATAGCTGACCCACGACGTCAGCATCGACGTGGTGATGACGAGGTAATCGTCCTCGAGCGCGCGCATGAGCTTCACCGCGATGAAGCCCGCGACGATCCCGACGACGATGCCGCCGATCGCCAGCCCCGCGAAGCTCGCGACGGCGCGTGGCGCGCTGAACACGCCGCTCATCGCGGCCACGAGCGCGAAGCGGAAGAGCACGAGGCCGGCGGCGTCGTTGAGCAGGCTTTCGCCTTCGAGCAGCACCATCAGCCGACGCGGCAGCGCGACGCGCTCCAGCACGGCCTTGGCGGCGACCGCGTCGGGCGGCGAGACGACCGCGCCGAGCGCGAAGCACGCGGCCCAGGGAAGTTGCGGCACGACGAGATGTACCGCGACGCCGACGACGAGCGTCGTGAACGCGACCGCGCCGATCGCGAGCAGCAGAATGCCGCTCAGGTTCCGCTTGAAGTCGTCCCACACGAAGAAGTACGCGCCGTACATCAGGAGCGGTGGCAGGAACACGACGAGCACGAGCTCCGGGTCGAGCTCGAATTGCGGCAGGCCCGGCACGAACGCCATCGCGACGCCGCCGACGAGCAGTGCGGCCGCGGGTGGCAGGCGCACGCGCTTGGCGAGCACTTCGAGCGCGATGATGGCGATCAAGGAGACGAGCACCAGATTGAATGCCGTAGCGGCGTGCATGGAATGTCCTCGGATTGTTTGGGATTTTTTTGCGGCAGTGCGCGGCGGCCCACGCAGATGACACGCCTCGCGCTGCTACCATCGACGCGGGACCGGGCCGCGAGCCGGGGTCATCGTATCCGAAAGGGAGGAGTAATGAGACGAAAGTCGTCGGGCGTGGCTGTGGCGGCCGTTCTGGTGGGCGTCGCCGTGGCGGCTGTGGTCTATATCGCGAGCTTCGGCCGTTCGCGTCATGCGGATGCCCCCGTGCCGACGCCTTCCGTGCTCGCCGCGCAAGACGGCGCCGCGAGCGCGGCCGCTTTCGGCGACGCGCCGAAGCATCCGGAGACCGCACCGGGCGACCGGACCGCCGCGCGCTGATTCGCACTGTCTAGCGTTTGTCGCACGCATCGTAGCGGTCGCGTTCGACAGGAATATGACTTGCTCGATTTCCGACGATGTCATTCCACGCTCGTCGGGAGCACTTCGCGATGGGACACCATCCTGAGCAGATTCCACCGGCCGCGCTGCCCGTCGACGGGCGCGGCATGATCGGCAACATGAAGACGGCGGCGCTCGTGTCGCTTTGCGGCGCGATCGACTTCATGTGTTTCCCGCGCATCGACTCGCCCACGGTCTTCGCCGCCCTGCTCGATGGCGATCGCGGCGGCGCTTTCGCCATCACGCCGCGCGCGCCCAACGCGAACGTCAAGCAGATGTATCTGCCCGAAACGAACGTGCTCCTCACGCGTTTCATGACCGGCGACGGCGTGTGCGAGCTGCTCGATCTGATGCCGGTCGCATCGAACGGGACGCGCGCCGATGCGTTGCCGAACTGCGTGCTGCGCATCGTGCGGCTCGTCTTCGGACGCATGACGCTCGACGTGCGCTGCGATCCGCGCTTCGATTACGCGCGCGCGAAGCACACGGCCCATGCGGTGGAGAAGGGCGTCGAATTCATGCGCGACGACGGTGCGCCGTCGTTGCGGCTGCGCTCGAATGTGCCGCTTACGATCGACGGCCAGAGCGCATGCGCGACGCTGAATTTGGAAGAAGGCGCTTGCGCCTGCTTCGTGCTCGGCGAGGCCGAAGGGCTCGCCGACATCGACGCGAATCACGACTCGATCCTCACCGAGACCATCGATTACTGGAAGGAATGGTCGTCGCGTTCGACGTATCGCGGGCGCTATCGCGAAGTCGTGCTGCGCTCGGCGTTGACCTTGAAGATGTTGAGTTCGGAAGAATTCGGCGCGATCGTCGCCGCGCCGACCTTCGGCTTGCCCGAGGCGCAGGACGGTTCGCGCCGCTGGGATTATCGCTTCACGTGGATACGCGACGCCGCGTTCTCCGTCTACGCGCTGCTGCGCCTCGGCTACACCGGCGAGGCGGAACGCTTCATGAAGTGGATCGCCGAGCGCAGCCGCGATTGCAGCGCGCACGGCCAGTTGCGTGTGATGTATTCCGTCGATGGCGCCGACGCGCCCGAAGAAAGCGAGCTGAAGAGTCTCGTCGGCGAAGTGCCGGGACGGATCGTGATCGGCAACGGAGCGCGCGAGCAGGTTCAGCTCGATGTCTACGGCGCGCTGCTCGATTCCGTCTATCTCTACAACAAGTACGGCGCGGCCATCTCCTACGATGGCTGGCGTCACGTGACGCGCACAGTCGATTACGTCGTCGAACACTGGCGCGAGCCGGACAACGGCATCTGGGAGTTTCGCAACGGCACGCGCGCATTGCTGCATTCGCGTCTGATGTGCTGGGTGACGGTGGATCGCGCGCTGCGGCTTGCAGAAAAGCGCTCGTTGCCCGCGGCGCTTGCGCGCTGGTTCGAAACGCGCGATGAAATCCATCGCGACATTCACGAACAGTTCTGGAACGACGACATCGAGAGTTTCGTGCAGACGCCCGGCTCCGACACGCTCGACGCCTCTGCATTGATGATGCCGCTCGTGCGCTTCATCGGCCCGAAAGATCCGCGCTGGATCGGCACGCTCGATGCAATCGGCCGCGAGTTGCGCGTCGATCCGCTGATCTTCCGCTATACGCGCGGCTCGACGCTCGATGGCTTGCCCGGCACCGAGGGCGGCTTCTCCGCGTGCTCGTTCTGGTATGCGGAGGCGCTCGCGCGCGCCGGACGTGTCGACGAAGGCCGGCTCGTGTTCGAGAAGATGCTCGCCTACGCGAATCATCTCGGGCTCTTCTCGGAGGAAGTGGCGACGAGCGGCGAGGCGCTCGGCAATTTTCCGCAGGCGCTGACGCATCTCGCGCTCATCAGCGCGGCGTATCAGCTCGACAGGAATCTCGATCGCGTGCACGTTCCCTGGACGTGATCGCATGAAGAGAAGAGGACGGGCGCGACCCCGTCCTTTGCCGATCAGTCGTACAGCACGGCGGCGATCTTCGGATCGTTCATGTTGGACTTGTCGTACCAGTAGAAGCCGGTATCGACCTTCTTCGGCAGCTTTTCGCCCTTGAGCGCCTTCATCGCCGAATCGACGACGCACCTGCCGATGCCGACCGGATTCTGCGTGATCGCACCCGCCATGAGGCCCGACATGATGTCTTCCTTCTGCTCCTTGCCCGAGTCGTAGCCAATCAGCACGAGCTTCTTGCCCGATTCCTTGATGCCGATAGCCGCGCCCGCGGCCGAACCTTCATTGGCGCCGAAGATGCCCTTGATGTTCGGATTGGCCTGAATCATCGCCTTCGCGATCTCCGCCGACTTCAGATGATCGCCGCCGCCATACTGCACCGATACGATCTTGATGTTCGGATGCTTGGACTTCATCTGATTGAGGAAGCCGTCGCGCCGGTCGATGCCGGTGCGGCTCGTCTGATCGTGAACGATGACGCCCACTTCGCCCGCATTGCCGATGGCTTCGGCCATCTTGTCGGCGGCGAGCGCGGCGGCGGCGAGATTGTCGGTGGCGCAGGTGGTGAGCGGAATGTCGCTATCCACGCCCGAGTCGAATGCGATCACCGGAATCTTCTGGTTCTGCGCCCGCTTGAGCAGCGGGACGGCGGCCTTGCTGTCGAGCGCGGCGATGCCGATCGCCTGCGGCTTCTTCGCGAGCGCTGCGGAGAGCATGTCGATTTGCTTGTCGACCATCGCTTCGGTTTCGGGGCCTTCGAACGTGATGCGCGCTTTCTGCTCTTTCGCGGCCTGTTCCGCGCCCGATTTCACGGCTTGCCAGAACTGATGCTGGAAGCCTTTCGATATCAGCGGAATATACGGCTCGTCCGCATACGCGGCGCTCGTTGCGCCGACGAGCGCGCCCGCTCCGATCAGTGCGCCGATGATTCTTCTTTTCAGCATGATGGATCTCCTCCAAAGGTCAGGTTATCGATTTGTGCTCGCCGTGCGAGCTTTGATGCTCCCTGTCACGCTCCGCCTTTCTTGCGCCGCAGAATGTCCGCATAGACCGCGAGAATGATGATGAGGCCGGTCACGACGATCTGCCATTCCTGAGCGACCGACATGATGCGCAAGCCGTTGGTCAGCACGCTCATGATGAACGCGCCGATGATCGTGCCGAGTATCGTTCCCGAGCCGCCCGATAGCGACGTGCCGCCGATGACGACCGCCGCGATCGCATCGAGTTCGTAGCCTTGTCCGAGCGCGGGCTGCGCCGAATTCAGCCGCGAGGCGATAAGCAGTCCGGCGATGCCGCAAATCGCGCCGCCCAGACCGTAGATGGCGATCTTCCATCGGTCCACGTTCACGCCCGAAAGACGCACCGCTTCCTCGTTGCTGCCGAGCGCGAACGTATAGCGCCCGAGCGCGGTGCGATTGAGCGTGATGGCGCTCGCGATCGCGAGAAAGAACAGGATCAGCACCGCGTTCGGAATCGGCACGCTCGGCAGGAAATAACCGATCAGCGAGTCCTGCGAGATCATGTAGAAGTTTTCGGTGTCGGTGAAGTAGATCGGCTTGTCGGACGCGACGACGAGCGACAAGCCCTTCAGCAGCATCATCATGCCGAGCGTCGCGATGAAGGGCGGGATCTTCATCTTCGCGGTCAGCGTGCCCGAGATGGTTCCGCATATCGCGCCGGTGACAATCGCGGCGATCACGCCGATCCACATCGGCAAATGCCAGTAGGTGAGGAACACGCCGCATATCACTGCGGTGAAGGTCATCAACGTGCCGACGGACAAGTCGATGCCGCCCGTGATGATGACGAACGTGGCCGCGATCGCGAGCACGCCGTTGACCGCCGTCGCCTGCAGGATGCCGAGGATGTTGTCCATCTGCATGAACGCGGGCGACGCGAAGCTGAAGAACGCCAGCAGCAAGATGAGGCTCGCGAACGCCAGCAGCTTCTGCAATGCAGTAGGCGAAAACACGCGCGCGCGCAGGCCGCCAATGCGTCGTTCGTTGGTGAGCGGCGCGGTATCCGTGGGTTGTGTCATGAGTTGACCTCGTGTGTTCGAAAGTCCGGCTTATGCCGCTTGCAAAGATTCGCGCCGCGTCGCGAGCTGCATGATGCGCTCTTGCGTCGCTTCGCCCGATGACAGCTCTCCGGTGATGCGCCCCTCGCACATCACGACGATGCGATCGCTCATGCGCAGCACTTCCGGAAGCTCCGACGAAATCATCACGATGGCCTTTCCTTCCTGCGCCAGCGCGCGCAACAGCTTGTAGATCTCGCTCTTCGCGCCGACATCGATGCCGCGCGTCGGCTCATCGAAGAACAGCACGTCGCAATCGCGCTCGAGCCACTTTGCGATGACGATCTTCTGCTGATTGCCGCCCGAAAGCAGGCGCGCGGGCTGAGTAGGCGAGGGCGTGCGGATCGCGAGCAGCTTGATGAAATGCGCGGCCGTCTTGCGAATCTTCGCGCGGCGCAGGAACATGCGGCCCGCGAGAAACTTGCCGAGGTTCGACATCACGATGTTCGATTCGACGTCCATGCCCGTTGCGAGACCGAAGCGCTTGCGGTCTTCCGACAGGTAGCCGATGCCGCGCTTCACCGCATCGCTCGGCTTTCTGATCGCGGCCTTCGCGCCTTTGACGAAAATCTCTCCCGATTCCACCGGGTCCGCGCCGAACACCGCGCGCGCGACTTCGGTGCGACCCGCGCCCATCAGGCCGGCGAAGCCGAGGATTTCACCGCGATGCAACTTGAAACTGACGTCCCGTACCAGCGGCCCGGCGTTCAGATGACGCACCTCGAGCGCCACTTCGCCCTGATGCGCGCCGCCGAGAAACGACGTGAGGTCGGTGAGCGTTCTGCCGACCATCATGCCGATGATCGTCTCGACGCTCGTCTCATGCGTGTTCACGGTCGCGACATATTCGCCGTCGCGCATCACGGTCACGCGATCGGAAATCTGCTTCAACTCGTCCATCTTGTGCGAGATATAGACGATGCCGACACCGCGCTCCTTCAATTGCCGGATGATGCGAAACAGCTCGGCGATTTCCGCATCGTTGAGCGCGGAAGTCGGCTCGTCCATGATGAGCACCCGCGATTCGAAGGACAGCGCCTTGGCGATCTCGACCATCTGCTGGCTCGCGACCGTGAGCGTGCCGACGACGGTGCGCGGATCGAGATTCACATGCATGCGTGCGAGAATCGCGCGGGCGTCGTCGTTGAGCTTGTCTTCGTCGAGCAACAAGCCCATGAGCTTGCGAGGCTCGCGGCCGATGAAGATGTTCTGCGCGATCGTCAGATGATTCATCAGTTGCAGTTCCTGATGAATGATGCCGATGCCCGATGCCTGCGCCTCGCGTGGACTCGTGAAGTCGACCGGCTTGCCGTCGACGAACATGTCGCCGGAATCGCGCGTGTACACGCCCGCGAGAATCTTCATGAGCGTGGACTTGCCCGCGCCGTTTTCGCCCATCAACGCATGGACCTCGCCCGGCATGACGTCGAAGCGCACTTCATGCAGCGCGCGCACGCCCGGAAAGCGCTTGCTCAACTGGTTGACGGAGATGAGGGGTGTCATGGATGTGGCATGAATGCTCGGTTTCGTTGGATCTGTCATACGTGCGTTGAACGGCTATGGCGCGAACTGGTCGGGCCGTTCCTGCGCCGATCGGCGCAATTCCGCGACGACCTGATCGAGATGATCGTGCATCGCCTTCGCGGCAGTGTCGGCGTCGCCGCTGCGAATGGCGTCGAAGATGCGTTCGTGTTCATCGAGCGTATGGACGAGGCGCTCCGGACTCGCGAGAAGCTGTCTCGCGCGATCGAGCGCGCTGCGCGACACGGCGACGATCTCCTTCACGCGCGGCAGGTTGATCGCGTCGAGCAGGATTTCGTGGAAGGCGAGATCGAGCGTATGGAAGGCGAGACGCTGATCGGTCTTCAGCATCATCCGTTGCTGTTCGAGATTGAGCGCGAGCGCGTCGAGCGTCGCGGCCTCGCGAATGCGGGCGACGCCGCGCACCGTCTCGACTTCGAGCGCGCTGCGAATGAACAGATGCTGATGAATGTCTTCGAGCGCGATGGGCTTCACGCGCGTGCCGCGCTGCGGCAACACTTCGACAAGACCTGCGTGCTCGAGCCGGGCCAGCGCGGCGGAAACCGGAAATCGCGAGACGCCCATGCGCTCGCAGACGGCCAGTTTGTCGATCATCATCCCAGGCTCCAGCGCCAGCGTGACGATAGCTTCCCGCAACGCTGCCTCGACTGCATCGGTCAGGCTGCCGCGTTCGCCGCTGCCGATCTTGTGCAGTGCATCATAGGGAGTGCTGACGGTCGTCGCTGTATCGAGAGACGTGTTCACCGGCGCTTGATTTTCGAGATGGATGCTAGCATGCTAGAAAGCATCGACGGCGTTGTCAACGCGTGCATATGCCTAGTTCGAAGATTGGGACGTAGCGACTTTTTCATCGGTTAAATCGCAGACTCGACTTGGTCGACGACGCTTTCGGAGGGCGTTCATATGACAACGATCACCAGGCTGTCCGTGAGGGACATTCGCTTTCCCACATCGCGTTCGCTCGATGGCTCGGATGCGATGAACGCGGCGCCGGACTATTCCGCTACCTACGTCACGCTCGAAACCGATTCACCGGTAGGGCACACGGGCCACGGCCTGACGTTCACGATCGGCCGTGGCAACGAGATCTGCGTGGCGGCCGTGAATGCGCTGGCGCCGCAAATCGTAGGGAAGAAGCTCGCGGACATCACCGCGAACATGGGTGCGTTCTGGCGTGAATTCACGTCGGATAGCCAGTTGCGGTGGATCGGCCCGGACAAGGGCGCGATCCATCTCGCGACGGCCGCGGTCGTCAACGCGGCATGGGACCTGTGGGCGAAGTCGGAGGGAAAGCCGGTGTGGAAGCTGCTCGTCGACATGACGCCGGAAGAGCTCGTGCGTTGCCTCGACTTCCGTTACGTGACCGACGCCATCACGCCGTATGAGGCTATCGCGATTCTGAAGCGTCATGAAAAGACGCGCGGCGAACGTGTGAAGGAAATGCTCGAACAAGGTTATCCGGGCTATACGACGTCGGCGGGCTGGCTTGGCTACGACGACGACAAGATCCGCCGGCTCGCGCGTGAAGGCGTCGCGCAAGGATGGACGCATTTCAAGCAGAAGGTCGGCGGAAACATCGAGGAAGACGTGCGGCGCGCGCGCATCTTGCGTGAAGAGATCGGCGAAAAATCGAAGCTGATGATGGACGCCAATCAGGTATGGGACGTCGACGAAGCCGTGACCAACATGCGACGTCTCGCGGAGTTCAATCCATGGTGGATCGAAGAGCCGACGAGTCCCGACGATGTGCTCGGGCACGCGGCCATCCGCCAGCGCCTGAGTCCGCTGATCGGCGTCGCGACGGGCGAGCACTGCCAGAACCGCGTGATGTTCAAGCAGCTATTGCAGGCCGAGGCGATCGACTTCTGTCAGATCGACAGTTGCCGTCTTGGCGGGCTGAACGAGGTGATCGTCGTGCTGCTGATGGCGGCGAAGTTCGGCGTGCCGGTGTGTCCGCATGCGGGCGGCGTCGGGTTGTGTGAGTACGTGCAGCACATTTCGATTTTCGACTATGTTTGCGTGTCGGCGTCGCTGGAGAATCGCGTGCTCGAATACGTCGATCATCTGCACGAGCATTTTGTCGATCCGGTCGTGATCCGCAATGGGCGATACATGCCGCCGCAGAAACCGGGCTACAGCATCGAGATGAATGCGCCGTCGCTCGACAGGCATCGCTTTCCGGACGGTGAAGCGTGGCAGGGTTTGAAAAGGAGTTGATGATCGTTTGGGCTACGGGCCGTGCGGGTGATACCGGCGGCTCGTGGCGGCTGACACGCGGTATGGCTGCGGTGTTTCTCACTTGGGACCTACAAACAATGTCAAAGCAAAATTGAAATGTCGTACCACCGGCTAAATACAGATGTCGTGTTTTTGATGTGTGATTGGCTCTGTTT
>NZ_JALQDN010000051.1:0-38030 GCF_023631205.1 Caballeronia sp. NCF2
TCCAGCTTGCCCTCGAAATACCTGCGGTGCGACATCTGTACTTTGCTCAAGTACGACATTACAACTTTGCCGTGACAAATAAAACTCCGATAATTTGTGTTATGTAAACTGACGAAGTTGCGGTCGAGCGGTCTTCACGTCCGAAAAATCCTCGATCAAAAATTTGCGCCTGAGAATCCCCACAACGCGAAACTTTCCCCTATAATTCGCGGCTTCCGTAGGCTCGTAGCTCAGCTGGTTAGAGCACCACCTTGACATGGTGGGGGTCGTTGGTTCGAGTCCAATCGAGCCTACCAACGACATTCAGACGCACCGTCGCGATCGTATCGCCACGGTGCGTTTTCATTTCAGGCGCGTCAGTCCCAGCAGTTGCGGAACGCCACCGCGACGATCACCGGCACCGTCAGCACGAGCGGAATCGCGAAGTACGGCACTTCGAGATGGACGATCCACGTATAGATCAACCAGGCGACGCCCAATGCGAGCGTGGCAAGTCCGATGAGCGCCGTCAGCACGTTGAGCGTGCGTGGCGTCATCCGCTTGCGGGAGGCTTCTTTGCCCGACGGAGTTTCCATGGCAGCGGGCGCATTCGAGCGCGATACGAGTACGTCTCAATTTTATACCGCCGTGCTCGCCGTCGTATTCGAATTCTTTTGACGAAACCGTCCGCCAACATCAGCAATGAAGGGCCATGGGAAGACTTTCCGAATCGAACTCGATGTCGTCGGGCAGACGGAATGTCGTTCCCGAAACGATTCGGCGCGCGGTCCATAACGCCGCGAATGCGTCAAGCACGTCGTCCAGCGACGCTTGCGCGGGCTTGCGCGCCGCGAGCGCCGTATCGATCGAGCCGCCGAAGCATCGCACGAGCAACGCGCGACGCAATGCGAATCCCGATGCAATCGCCTTGCTTTCGCGCAGGCCGTGCGCCGGATCGCCCTGCTCCATTCGCAGATGCATGAAGCTCAACTCGGGATGCACTTCGAAGACGCGCACATCTTCATCGGCGAGCGTGCGCAGCATGTCATCGACTTCTGCAATCTTGTTGCGAATGTGAAATGCCTGAATGGAGATTCGTTTTCCAGTGACGGCCTGATTGACCGCACACGCTTCTTCATAGCTCGACGAGACTAAAGCCGCGCGAATCGGCGGCGTAAAGACAGAGCTTGCGCGCGGACGTCCGAGTATTTTTCGAGCGAGCGTGTCACACGTCCGAACGCCATTCGATGAAAGACCGATCGGCATATCCACAGCAACGATAGCATTCGCGCGCTTCCATTCGAGCAGATCTTCGAAGCGGCCGATAACTTTCGTCGCGATCGTTCCGGTGCGACCGCATTGCTTCGCGACGAACCAGCCCGCCTTGCAGCCATCGACTCCGTACAGATCGGCATGTACATCGCGCTTAATGTTCATGCTGCGATCGTATCAACGTTCATGAAATCATGCGTATCTCTTGAACGCGGGAAAAAAGCCCGGCGGGAAATCGTTCCGGCCGGGTCAAAGCACGCCCCTGGAAATACTTAAAAGTTATGCCGTATGCCGAGCGTCACGGACAACTGGCGATCGCTGTTCGAATTCGGCAGATTGGGAATCTGCGCGTAATTCGCCGGTCCACCCGTCGCCGGATCGATGCCTAGTCCCGCGCCGACCGCCTTCTGCATGATCGCGACGCCATACAGCGCAGTACGCTTGGACAGCGCATAGTTCGCGCCGACGTTCACTTGATGAAAACGCGTCGATGAACCCCCGTCCGGCTTCGCATTGTTATAGATGTAGGCAAGCCCGAGTTGCAGGAACGGCGTCGCAGCATAAGTCAGATTCACTTCGCCGATATCGAACGCGATGTCGCGGCCCTGCGGATTAGCGCTATCGGCGAAGTACTGGCTATGCTCGAGACGACTATGCGTATAAGTCAGCGCGATAGTCGCCGGCCCGATTGCATAAGATGCGCCCGCGCCATACGCCTTCAACGCTTCCGCGTTCTGCAATTGACAATAGAGTGCCGACGGATTCGAACACGCGAAATCGCCGATGTAGCCGTTTGCTCCGCCCAAAGCCGCATCGAGCGGATTGTGCAGGTTCAGATAACCTGCGCTGATCGAGATGGGCAAACGCGTATAAGCCGCGGCGAACGAATATCCGCGCCGTTGCCCGAAGTCGCCTGCAATGCCGCCGAGGCTATAAGTGCCGCCCACCGAAAAGCCATTCCAGTCCGGGCTCGTGTATTTGATCGCGTTGTTGAAGTTGAACGCTTCGTTAAGGTTATCGACGTCGCCGATATGCGAACCATAAAGCGTCGCCCACGAATTGCTCGATACGTAAGGCCCGAGGAAATCGCTATACGAGTCGTATTGACGTCCGAGGGACAACGTGCCGAACTGTTCGTGCGCGAGGCCCACCCAAGCCTGACGGTTGAATAGCGCCCCGCCCTGCACCAGGCTTCCCGTTCCCGTATAGAAACTGTTCTCCACGTTGAATTTCGCTTGCAAGCCGCCGCCGAGATCTTCCACACCGAGCAAGCCGAAGCGTGAAGGCACGAGATTGCCGCCGGAGAACGCGAAGTTATGCCCCGAACCGACGCTCCCGTCCGCATTGGTGAATTGCTGATTCGTCGTATAAGTCAGCCCTGCATCCACCGTTCCATACAGCGTCACATTGCTTTGCGCCGATGCGCTCGCGCACACGGCGAGCGCCGCTGTCGAGACAAGTTGCCGCGCGATCGTTTTAGTTGTCATGCAAGCGTCCTCACGCGTAGTTGATCAGCACCGACTTGGTCTCTGTGTACATGTCGATCACCGCGCGTCCGAGCTCGCGCCCGAAACCCGACTGCTTGAATCCGCCGAACGGCATCGCGTTATCCAGCAGCGAGTGGCAATTGACCCATACCGTGCCCGCCTTGATGCGCGGCACGAGCTTGTGAATTTCCGAGAGATCGTTCGACCAGATGCTCGCGCCGAGTCCATAAGGCGTGTCGTTTGCCTTGGCGACCACGCTGTCGATATCGATGAACGGCATCGCGACGAGCACCGGTCCGAAGATCTCTTCGCGCACGACCCTCATCGAATGATCGGTATCGACGAGCACTGTCGGCTTCACGAAGAAACCGGCGCCGTCCTTGCGCGCACCGCCCGCGATAGCACGCGCGCCTTCATCGCGGCCCGCTTCGATATAGCTCAGCACACGATCCATTTGCCGTGCGGAAACCAGCGGGCCGATCTGCGTCGATTCATCGAGGCCCGGTCCCATCGGCAAGGATTGCGCGATCGCCGCGACACGCTCCATCACGCGATCGAATACTTTCTCGTGCACATAGACGCGCGAGCCCGCAGTGCAGACTTGTCCCGAGTTGAAGAAGATCGCATTGGCGACGCCTTCTGCCGCTTTATCGATATCGACATCCGGCAGCACGATAACCGGCGATTTGCCGCCGAGTTCGAGCGACATGCGCGTCATGTTATCGAGCGCCGCGTGACCGATAGCTTTACCCGTCGGCGTGGAACCCGTGAACGCGATCTTGTCGATGCCCGGATGACGCGCGAGCGCCGCGCCCGCCGTGCGGCCGAGGCCGGTGACGACATTCACGACACCCTTCTCGATGCCCGCCTCTTCGATCAGCATCGCGAGCCGCAATGCGGAAAGCGGCGTGTCTTCCGCAGGCTTCAGCACGACGGTGCAGCCAGTCGCGAGCGCGGGCGCGAGTTTCCACGATGCCATCAGCAGCGGAAAATTCCACGGAATGATTGCGCCGACGACGCCGACCGCTTCCTTGCGCGTATAGCCGAAGAAATCGTTCGACGGGCTATATGGAATCGATGCTTCCAGCGTGCTGCCTTCGATCTTGGTCGCCCAGCCGGCCATATAGCGGAAGCATTGCGCGGCCATCGACACATCGAGCCCGTGGGCGACCGTGACCGGTTTGCCATTGTCGAGCGATTCGATTTCCGCGAGCTCGCGCGCGTTCGCTTCGATAAGATCGGCAACGCGCAGCAAGAGACGCTCGCGATCGGTCGGTTTCATGCGCGACCATGCGGAGTCGTCGAACGCGCGGCGTGCGGCTTGCACGGCGCGATCGACATCGATTTCGTCGGCGCTCGGCACGCGTGCGAGCAGTTCTCCATCGGCGGGATCGATCACATCGAGTGTCGCGCCGCTCGCGCTATCGACCCATGCGCCATCGATGAGCATTTTTTTCGCCGATGCGAGGAATGCGCGCGTGGAATCGAGCATCGCGGGATGCTGGCTGTTATTCATCGGGTTGTCTCCTAGTAATGTTCCGGGACGGCGTTCACGCCGTTCTCCTGCAATTCCTTGACGAGCTTCATGCGGATACGCGCGACATCGGTGAGCGCGGGTCTGCGATGCGCCGCAATTTCTTCCGCCGTATAAGGCTTGAACGATGCGGGCCTCGATTGCTCGTTCATCGTCGCGAGCAACCAGTTCAAGACGTTCGCGAGCTCTGCGTCGTTCAATGCGGAATTGGCAGCGCCCGGTACTCGCATCACAAACTGACGGCCGTCGGGAAGCGAGACGAAATGACCGAGCGAGTTGCGCAATGCGGGCACCTTGCCGGGAATGCCCGAGCCGTCGGCGGTGTGGCATCCCATGCAATTGAGCACCCAGTCCTGTCGCGCGCGCGCCGCGTCGTACGCCTGCGTCTGCGATGCCGCCGTCGTCGACAGCGCGGCCAGCGTCGCAGCGACGAGCATCGCGCGCGGCTTCATAGCCCCAGGCCCTTCACGACTGCTTCGCGACGCTGGTGCACGGCGGTCTGATCGAGCGGGCCCGCGCGCCATGCCTTGACTTCGGCGACGTCGAAAGGCTTCGCTGAACCATGCTGCGCGTTCAGATCGAACACGACGTAGTTCAATACATCCGCGATCTCTTCATCGGAGAGCGATGCGAAGCTCGGCATCTTGAAGTTATAGCTTTTCTCCTTGACCTTGATCGGGCCGAACATGCCATAGAGCACGGTGTGCCCTAACTGCGCGCGGCCATCGGCAGAGCCCGCATATTTGCCGGGATATTCGACGAGCGGCGGCGCAAGTCCGTCCATGCCTTTTCCGCCTGCCTGATGACAGACCGCGCATTTGCCATCGAAGGTCGATTTGCCGCCCGGGTAATGCACTGTCTGTGCGAAAGCGCCCGAAGCAAAGCTCATTGCGCCGGCGACCAACGCCGCCATCAAAACACTTGCAGTCTTCATTGCGTTGTCGCTCCCAACAGGACCGATACCGAGCAGTGGTAATTCGAATTGCCGTTCGCCATGCACCAGTTGATATCGTTATTGAGCGATAGCTTGTAAAGCGGCTTTTCGCGTTCATTGCGATTGCAGAAGCAGCGTCCGCAGCTCGTCTTGCCGCAGCAGTCGTTGTACGACACGATGTAATCCGAGCCGTCGTGCGGATTGCGGCACGTACCGATCCACGTGATCGGCGAAGGCGTCGTGCCCGGCGGGCAACTGCTCGACGTGCCGCCACAGCAGCTGCAAAGCCAGCCGTCGATCGCGCAATACTTCCAGTAGTCGCAACTCGTCGGATCATCGCTCGCCGATGAACCCGGCTTCTTCGGCTCCGTTGCATAGGCGGTGCGATCGACCGGCAACAGCGGCACCATTGCCGATCCGACCAGCACTTTCCCGAGCTTCGCCATCGCGCTGCGCCGCGAACTGCGTTGCGCGACGCCGCGCGCCTTATGTTCGAAGAATGAATCCAGCCATTTCATGGACGCTCACCTGTAGGAATGGAAAAGTTATCGGCGTCTTCAGGCGTGCTGCCCGACTTGCGCTTCGTGGTCGTGATGGCCGTGATGCGCGTGGTCATCGTGCTTGCCGTGCACGAATTCCTGCAGCGACGCGACACCGCGTTCCTTCGCTTCGAACAGGCTTTCCAGATGTTCACGCGTGTTCACGAGACCTTTCGCGCGGACCTTGCCTTCGTCATCGAGCAGCACGGCATAGGGCAGCTTGCCGATCTGATAAGAAAGGCCGAGTTCCTGCGACAGCACATACGGATATTGCGAAAGACCGGACTTGCGATAGAACGCGGCGTGCTCTTCGAATTCGCCATCGCTGGCGAGCACGATGTCGACCGAACCTTCGCGCGCCTGGATCGACGGAAGCAAAGGCAGCAGCTTCTTGCACACGGGGCACGTCGGCGAAAGGAAGAAGACGAGCGTGTTGCGCTTCGAGTTCGACAGGCCGCCGACCTTCACTGCGCGGCCGGCGATATCGCCGAGTTCGAACACCGGTGCGATCGCGCCGACGGCCGGTCCCTTGTCGATCATGAGCGCGCCCGCGGGCATCATGCGTTCATAGAGAATGCCGACTTGGCGAACAAGTGCGAGACAGATCGCGCCGAGCGCGAGCAAAGCGGCCCACGACAGTGCGGCCGAAATCATCAGGGCGGTTTGCATCATGAATTCCTCAGAGAATCGAGCTTGGGAAGATTGACCAGCAGCACGTCGAGCGTGAACCACGCGGCGACGGCGAAAAGCGTGCAGGCGCCTGCGCTCAGATAGTCGAACCACATCAGCGCGCGGCTCGTAGCGGGAATGAGTGCGGCGGCCGCGAGCGCGGCGAGCATCAGAGCACGCGCGACGTGCCACCATCCGATCGACTTAGGCGTGCGCGTCGATGAGCTTGCTGCGACGAAGCCCGAGCAGCCACAATCGATGTCGGTATGACCGCGCAGCACGTTGATCGCGAGCGCCGCGCCGAAGAGCACGAAAAGCGCGGCCAGCACGATGGCGCTGACCATGCGGGTATCGGCGAACAAGACGCCGATCGCGCCAGCCGCTTCGAGTGCAGGCAACGCGAACGACAACGGCGTCACTGCGAACGACGGCAGCAAGGCGAACGCTTCGAGCGAAGCGCGAAAGCGTGATGGTTCGCGCCACTTCGGCGCCGTGCCCGCAAGTGCGATGATCGTCGCGCTTGCGATGCACACCATGAGAATGACGGGATCGATCATCGCGTCACCTCAAGGGTTGAGCAGCAACGTCGACGTCGTGCCGAGTTGCTTTTCGACGTGCTGGCGCTTGCCGGTCGTCGCGTCCATCACGACGAGATCGGATGTCGGCGTGAGGCCGTAGAAGAGCGGCTTGTCATCGGTGCTGACCTGAATCGCGAGCAGCGGATCGATCTTCTGCTTCGCGAGATCCCAGCGTGCTACGCGCTTCTTGCTCTGCGTGTCGTAGACCCAGATCTCCGTGCCCGGCTCTTTATGCGAACCGTCCGCGCCCTTGTGCATGGCCACGTAAAGACGATGTGTGCCCACATTCAGCGCGGTCTGCTGCAAGCCTCCCGGACGCCAGCCTGCCTTGCGTTCCTGATCGCTCAGCAAGGACCACGACGTTCCGAACACCGGTGCATCGCCGGAGAAATCGGCGGTACGCACGTTGCCGTTGAACGTGGTGAAGAGATACTGGTTGCCGTCGCGCACCGCGTTGATGAAGGCCGGGTCTTTATCGACGTCGATGAACGCGTCGGAGAGCTTGCGGCTCGCTTCCTTGCCGCTTGCATCGAGCTTGATGGTGAGCGCCTTGCCGCTCTCGCACAGTGCCGAGAAGCGGTCATTGCCGCTCGGATACGCGAGCACGCAAGCATCGGTGTCGATCTCTCCGAGAACCTTCTTCGCGGCCGTATCGATGACCGTGACCGATGTCGACGGCGTAATGTTCGACACGTAAAGTCGGCTACCGTCTTCCGAGAGGATCGTGCTGTAAGGCGTCGGCACGGTCTGACCGTGCTTGGCCGGGATCACGATTTCATCGGTCACCTCGAGCGTCGTGTTATCGATGATCTCGACTACATCGGTGCGTGCGCCATGGCTGCCGCGCGCGAAATACGTCGTCGCGACATAGCTCGTCTTGTGGTCGGGGGAGATCGTGAAGCCCGGAGCGAAGCCTGCATCGATCTCGCCGAGGAAGCGCTTCGTGTCGCCGTCGAAGACATGAACGCGCGCATCGGTCATGCTCGCAAACGACACATCCGTCACGAACACGCGATGCGGGCTATAGGGCGGGACCTTCGCAACCGTCAGTTCTTCCGGCTTTTCGGCCGCGCCCGCGTGCGGCTGACACGCAAGCAGTCCATACAGTAAGGCCCCCATGGCGGTGGCTAGCCGTCTCATCTCCATCTGTGCGTCTCCTTGTTTATCGTCGAAACGACTCTAAAGACGACAATAAAAAGAAGCACTTCGGAACCGGCAGCGCGTGCGTGCCGAAATGGAGCATTCGAAAGGGAGCCGACAGAGATGAGGCTTTTCGCGCAGATTTTCGAAGCACGAATGCCGATATCAAGCCGCGACAATGCGGCCTGTTATCGGCAACCAGGAATGCGTGAAGCGCTGTTCAGCGGGCGCGCGGCGTTTGAGAGGGAAGTTCGCCGAACAGGCTTTTGTAATCGCTCGCGAAGTGGCCGAGGTTGGAAAATCCCCAGCGCATTGCAGCCTCGCGAACCGGTACTTCGCTTTGCGATGTCGTCGTAAGAAGCCGTCTCACCTGAGCAAGGCGCACGGCTCGCAGATAACTTACAGGGTTCATCTGCGTGACGGATTGAAAGCTGTTTTGAATGGTGCGGCGGCTCACGCGCAGTTTTTCGCATAAATCCAGCACCGATATCGGCTGCTCCGGACGCGCAAGCACGAGATCGTGTGCGCGCCGCACGACGTCGGCGCGGCACGCATAAGTGAGCCGGTCCTCGCGCGTCGGTACATGAAACGTCAGGAGGTCGAGGATGCTTTCGGTGACCGTATGTGTGAAGCAATGCGCGCCATCATCGGACAAAATCGGATTCCGGTCCGCCAGCACGGTCTCGACCGCCGCGATGATGCGCTTACCCGCACGCGCGCCGGCCGCGCCGGGAATGCTCAGCACATGACGGCTGAGGATTTCGTCCTGCACATCGACGCCCGCCGCGTCCGCCGCTGAAGCAAGCAATTGCGCATCGATGGCGACGCCAAGCATCGACATATCGGGCGGCGAATGCAGAAGAAATTCCTTGTCGCCGGGCGCGACGACGAGCGCGTTTTCGTCGACCCGCACGCCCTGAAACGAGAACGGCGCGCCACCGCCGAGCACGAGTCCGAACGTGACGAATCCGGCCGGCAATTGCCCGCGCTGAACGATACGCACGTTCGCAGATTCCTGAAAGACCTGAACGCCCGCTAATGAAACCTGCTTCACCGTGCTGCGGAATGCGCCCTCGCCCACCTGGTCATAGCGCTGCTCCCACCCCGCCAGCGCATGCGCGTGGTGGTCGGCGTCCTCGAAGGTTTCGTAGTTGGCGTACATGCCCTCCTCCTGCTGCTTGCGTCGCCTCGACGCGACTGCTTATAGGTTTTCAATTTTTTGGCGTCAAGCTTTTCGATTCTTCTCCTCTAGTGCCTGTTGCGCAATCCTAGGAATGCACGATTGAAAAACGCATGCGCTCATGCGTAGGCGATCACGCGCTATCGCGAAGTTGAGTAATTACTTTAACTACTAGTTCGCAAGGATTGCACCCTGATAGTGCGCCCAAGAAGGTTCGCAGATCAGAAGTCTGCGTTTTGACCTCGCGACACGGCAAATCAGTCAAAAGCGCATCTATCGATAAATGCCGCCGATGTCGATTCAAATTTGCCTCACTGATGATCGCATCCCTTTTCGGCGAATTTGACGCCGATATCCTCCGCATCGACACTGCCTCACACCCGAACCTCACTTCCCAACCACCATGAAGCCCAAAAGCAAGCGCTATACATACGAGTGGTATGTCGTCGTGATCTGCATGCTGGCTTATGTGTTCTCGTTCATCGACCGGCAGGTGCTCGCGCTTATGATCGAGCCGATCAAGCGCGATCTGCATCTCAGCGATACGCAGTTCAGTCTCTTGCACGGCTTCGCGTTCTCGCTTTTCTACGCGGTGATGGGCATGCCGATCGCGTACCTCGCGGACCGTTTCGCACGTCCGCGCATCATCGCTGCGGGCATTGCGCTGTGGAGCGTCGCGACCGCGGCATGCGGCCTGAGTCAGAGCTTCGTTCACATGTTCGTCTCGCGCATGAGTGTCGGCGTGGGTGAAGCCGCCCTATCGCCGGGAACCTATTCGATGCTCGCGGATTTTTTTCCCAAGGAAAAGATGGGCCGTGCAATCGGCATCTATTCGCTCGGCTCGTTCATCGGCGGCGGCATTGCATTTCTTGTCGGCGGTTATGTGATTGCATTGCTCAAGCACGCGAGCGTGTTCGCCTTGCCGCTGGTCGGCGAACTACGCGCATGGCAATTGACGTTCTTCATCGTCGGATTGCCGGGTCTTCTCGTCGCCTTCGTCTTCATGCTGACGGTACGCGATCCCGCGCGCAAAGGACTTGCGCAGGACGGGTCGGGCAAGGTCAAGCGAGTCGCGATGGGCGATGCGCTGCGTTTCATCGCCAATCATCGCAAGACCTTTTTCTGCCACTACGTCGGCTTCTCGTTCTATGCGATGGGCCTGTACTGTCTGATGAGCTGGACACCTGCGTTCTATATGCGCCGTTTCGCTCTCTCGCCGGTCGAAACGGGTTATATGCTCGGCATCGTGATGCTCGTCGCCAATACGACGGGCGTCTTCTGCGGCGGCTGGCTCAGCGACTGGCTGCTGCGTCGCGGACACACCGATGCGCCGATGCGCGCAGCGTGGATCGGCGCGGCATGCATGCTCGCTCCTGCGATCGCGTTCACTCAGACGACGAGCCTCGCCGCATCGCTCGCATGGCTCGTCGTGGCGATGTTCTTCGCGTCGTTCCCGTTGCCGACTTCCGCCGCCGCCATGCAGGCACTTGCGCCGAACCAGATGCGCGCACAGATATCCGCGATGTTCCTGCTGGTATCGAATCTCATCGGACTGGGTCTCGGCACGACGCTCGTCGCGCTTATCACCGACAAGGTATTCGGATCGCCGCTCGCGGTTGGTCACTCGATGGCCATCATCAATGCCGTGGCGATCGGGCTTGCTGCCGTGCTGCTTTTCGTCGGATGCAGCCAATACCGATCGAGTCTCGAACGCGAAACGCGTGAAGCGCGCGTGACGATCGATAGCCCGGGCCTGCATGAGAGCATGCCCTCCGGCGCGACGCCGACACCTCGATATGCCGAGCGCTTGTGATCCATGTTGCTCACTCAACGCGCAACGTCGTGTCAATCCGTATGGTGCAACAAGGGCAACGCGAAGCAGCATTCCAGTCCGCCGCCCGCCGCGCGTTGCGCCCAGATCCGTCCTTCGTGACGCGACACGATGTTCTTGCACAGCGACAGGCCGATGCCGTTGCCGCCCGCCTTCGACGACGAGAAGCCGTCGAACAGGCGTTCGAGCGCATCATCGGGCACGCCTGGTCCGTCGTCGATCACATGCAGTTCGGCTGTCTTTCCGTTCGTCATCGCGGCAAGCGTGACGGTGCCGGCAGACGGTTTCATGCCGCTCATTGCTTCGACTGCGTTGAATGCCAGATTGAGGATCACCTGACCGATAAGCACGCGCTCGCAACGTATCGGCAACGGCTCGTGCGATGGCTCGATCCTGACCGTCACGCCTTCGTCTCGCGCGCGCAACTGGATGAAGTAAGCGACATCCGCGAGCACGTCGCGAAGATCGGTCTGAGCTTCGGCAGGCTCCCGCTTCACGATGAACTCGCGCACGCTCTTGATGATATGCGCCGCGTGCTCTGCTTGCCGGTCCGCTGCACGCAGGCCCCAGATCGCGCTGTCGATGGAATCTGGCTGCGCGAGCCGCTGAATCGCGCCTTCGATGAAGTTGCGCACGGCAGCGAGCGGCTGGCTCAACTCGTGTGCGATCGCGGTCGCCATTTCGCCCATAGCGTTATAACGTCCCGCGTATTCGAGCATCCGCGCTTCGCTTCGCCGGGCTTCCTCGATCGCCACTTCATCGCTGATGTCGCGGAAATGAACCAGTGTGCCGTCTTCGATATCGATGCGCCTGCACGTTATGCGCAGCCATCGTTTCGCGCCGTCACGACGCGTGATCGCATAGCGTTGCGCGGGCGTCGAATGTTGGCGCGTCGCACTGCGCAACTGGGTGACGAGCCGGTCGCGATCGGCTCTCGTGCAATAGTCGAGCGCGACGCCGAGCGGCGCATCGTTCGCGACACCAAGCACGCGTCGTCCCGATTCGCTGATGAAACTCACCTTGCCGCGCGGCGTCAGCACTGCAACGCCCTCACCCAGATCCTGCATGTATTCGCGCAAGCGTGTTTCATAGCGGCGCAATTTCTGCCGCATTGCATCTTCAGCGCTGATGTCGCGAAACTGCACCATCACAACTTCGCGTCCCGTGAGCGGTACGTATGTCGCGATTGCCTCGGACAGCATGTCGACGCCCGCGCGCGAGCGATAACACCACTCATAACTTTGCGGACCTTCCGTGATGGAGCGATCCATCGCATTCACGGCAATTTCGCGACGATACCTGATGTCGTCGCGCGTCATATCGTGCGCCTTGAGCGGAAGCAATTCTTCCACCGAAAAACCCAGCGCGATGCATGCTGCGCGATTGGCCCACACGATGGCCTTCGTTTCGGCCTCGTGTAGCAGCACGCATTGCGTCAGCGCATCGAGCAGGCGGTGGAAATCGTCTTCGGTGGGGAAGTTCATGTCGTGGCGCATGGGATACATGGTTGCAACGCTAACCATAGCATCGGCGCGTCCCGCACGTCCCTAAAGATTTCTTTAGCCGGACGGGAGGCCTCACCGAATCGCACGCTCGCCTTCCCAATTGTTTCCGCCTTTTTGCATTCCTAGACTGGCATTACTGCGTGTGGCTCGAAAGCACTTCAACTCAATCTCATGCGCCATACGAACGAAAAGGAGATGTCCCCATGTCAGCATCCGCGGTTGCAGTCGCCCTTCGCGACGATCTGTCCAGTCAACCCGACGCGATAGCGCTCGACGATGTGATCGCCGAAATCGCCCGGCGTCGCGATGAATTCGACCGCGTGTCGCACGTACCGCGCGATGTCATCGACAAGCTCAAGCGCGCAGGTATCTATCGTGCGGCCACGCCAAAACGATTCGGCGGTGACGCGCGCGCACCGGGAGAATTTCTGCAGATGATCGAGCGCATCGCTGTCGCTGACGGCTCCGCCGCATGGGTCGCGAGTTTTGGATCAGCGAATCTCTATCTCGCCGCGTTGCCGCTTGCGACGCAAGCTGCAATCTACGCCGACGGTCCCGACCAGGTGTTTGCGGGCGGCCTCTTCCCCGTTCAGAACGCACAGCCAGCATCGGGCGGCTATCGCGTGAGCGGCACATGGAAGTTCGCGAGCGGCTGCAAGGGCGCGGACTGGCTCGGCGTCGGCATCGGCACCAGCAAGCCGGGTGAAGCACCAGGCAAGCCGCGTACGGCCGTGTTTCGCCCCGCGCAAGTCGAGATCGTCGAGAACTGGAACGTCGTCGGCATGCAGGGCACCGGGAGTCACGATTTGCGCGTGACGGATCAATTCGTTGCTGAAGACTGGACGTTCGTTCGAGGTGGCCCATCAACGGTCGATGAACCGCTCTATCGCTATCCGACCATCGCTTATGCGGCGCAAGTGCTCGCCGTCGTGAATCTCGGTCTGGCGCGCGCAGCGCTCGATGTCGCGAATCATATGGCCGGAGGCCGCAAGACAACGACAGGCGCGCCGCAACTCGCCGACCGCGCCTACTACCGGATCGAGCTTGCAAAAGCGGAAGCACAACTGCGCAGCGCACGGGCCTTCTTCTACGAATCGACCGACAGCGTATGGCAATCGATTCTCGCGGGCAATGAAGTTATGCCGGAACAAGTGAGCCTGCTACGCCTCTGCGCAACGCAGATTGCGCGTGAGGGCGCCGATGTCGTGAATCGCGCCTATCGACTAGGCGGCACGATGGCGATCTATCGCACGCATCCATTGCAACGCCTGATGCGCGACGCGATGGTCGTCACGCAACACGCATTTCTCGGCGAAGGGAACTACGACGGCGCGGGTGCCGTGTTCGTCGGTGTGCCGCCCATTCCCGGCTATCTTTGATCCCCATTCATCGCATAACGCATAACATCAGGAGTAACGCTTCATGACCGATAACCGAAACCTGCCTTTGCGCGTGCTCTTTTGCTGCGGCGTAACGCAGAACTTTTTTGATTTGCCGCGCGAGAAGATCGGCGAAGTATGGCAAGCCTACGGCAAGATGCTCGCTGCTGTCGAAGCGATGGAGAACGTGCGCGTGCTGGGCGTGATGGACGACGATCGTCTCGTCGTCGGCCAATCCGATGGCGCGCCGTGGACCTTCTACATCATGGCCGACGTAGCAGACTTCGATACGGCCGCCGCGGTATGCAATCTCTATCGCACGACGCCCGTCGGCGAATACAGCCTGTGGCGTTATGGAAAGATCGAGGCGCGTGTCGGACGTGCATTGTCGGTGCCGTAACGCAACGCTCTGCACCGTCGCCGCATACATTGCGGCCGCTCTCGCTCATTAGAAAGGGAACTCGAACATGTCCAACAGAATCGCGCTCATCACGGGTGCCGCGCGCGGCCGCGGCGCCGGGGCCGCGCGCCGCTTTCATGCCGCAGGCTATAGGGTTGCGCTGGCCGATATCGCAATCGAAGCAACGCAATCGCTCGCATGCGAGCTGAGTGCGGACCAGAGCAGCGCATTCGCCATCAGGCTGGATGTGACGTCGAAGACGGACTTCGAACACGCACGCGATGCCGTGCATGAACGCTGGGGCCGAATCGATGCGCTCGTCAACAACGCGGGTGCATCGAAAGTCGTGCCCGTGATGGAGATTACCGCAGAGCAGTTCGATCAGGTCATCGATATCAATCTGCGCAGCGTGCTCTTCGGCTGTCAGGTATTCGGCCTCTATTTCGCGGATCGCGGCGCGGGTCGCATCGTCAATATCGCATCGCTGGCGGGACAGAACGGCGGTTCGGCGACCGGCGCGCATTACGCGGCCGCCAAAGGCGGTGCGATTACATTGACCAAGGTTTTTGCGCGCGATCTGGCCGCGCGCGGCGTGACCGTCAACGCGATCTCGCCTGGTCCGCTCGACCTTCCGATCGTGCATGAGAGCGTGCCTGCCGACAAACTCGACAAGGTTATCGCCGGCATTCCCGTGGGACGTCTCGGCTCGGCCGATTACATCGCCGACGTGGCCGTGCTGCTCGCATCACCGGATGCGTATTTCGCCAACGGTGCATGCTGGGACGTGAACGGCGGCCTTTACATGCGTTAGCGAGTTCGGATCATGCGCGCTCGTCGCCGGATGGGCTCCATACTTCGAGCACATCGCGCACGAGCGTCGCGATGGACGCAGCTCCGAGCTTGTCCTTGATGCTCGCGCGATGCACGTCGACGGTCTTGACGCTGATCTGCAGATCGGCGGCGATGCGCTTGCTCGCTTTGCCCTCGATCACGCCGCGCAAGACCTCCTTCTCGCGCCCGGTCAGCGAGTCGACGCGCTCGCGCAACTCGCGTTGCCGCTGGTCTTTCGCGTGACGCTGCATCGCGAGCTTCATCGCGCGCTGCACGCGATCGAGCATTTGCTGGGAGTTATAGGGCTTCTCGACGAAATCGATCGCGCCATGCTGAAGCGCGCGAACGGACATCGGAATGTCGCCGTGACCGCTCACGAAGATGATCGGCAAAGTCGCACCGCGGCGGTTGAGTTCGGCTTGCACGTCGAATCCGCTCGCCTCCGGCATCCGTACATCGAGCACGAGACAAGCGGGACGACTCACATCGAATGCGCGCAGAAAATCGGCGGCATTGGCGAACCCTTCCGACTTCACGCCGACTGAATCGAGCAGCCATGCAAGCGAGGTACGCATGCCGTTGTCGTCATCGACGATATAGACCATGGGAGCGGAAGAATTCATTGCGATTGCTCTTTCGATGCGCGCATCAGGGACCAAGCGCGCCGGAGGATTCGGCTGTCTCATCGCAGGGTCGGTTTTTTGATGCGCCAATGATAACCAGCCGAAATTCGCCGCGAAAGTCCTTTCTTTACCTCGATGACGCGAGATAGGTAAAAGCTTTAGTGCGTTCGGTAACTACGCCGGGCGAGCGGGCGGGACGTGCCGATTTTATTTGTGCGGTTCAGCGCGTACGCTTGATTGACCATTTGCTATACACAACCTGAACATGAAACGAACAGGAGACGCTCCCATGTCCGCGCTGCCCCGTCCCGACCTTTCCGATATCGATCAGGTGCGCAAGCTGTTCCGCCAGGCCATGGCTCATCTGGGCGCAGCAGTGAATGTCATCACGACGACAGGCACGCATGGCCGTTGCGGCATTACCGCGAGCGCGGTGTGCTCGGTCACGGATGCGCCGCCTACGCTGCTCGTCTGCATCAACAGGTCGAGCGCCATGCATGCCGCATTCGTGAACAATCGCAATGTGTGCGTGAACGTGTTGCCGGGTCACCTCGAACAGATCGCGCGACACTTCGCCGGTCTCACGCAATTGTCGATGGACGAGCGCTTTTCGTTACCGGTGTGGGACGAAGGCGCGAACGGCGTGCCGGTGTTGCGCGATGCGCTCGCCAGCCTGCAAGGGACGATCGTCGAGGCGAAGGAAGTAGGATCGCACTCCGTGATGTTCGTGCAAACCACCGCGATCCGCGTGCGCGACGACGGCGATAGCCTGATTTATTTCGATCGAAACTTTCATCGCGTGCCGCGTGCATGTGATGCGCGGTAGTGTGCGCGCGAGCCTGATTCGTTTTCAGGCTCGCGCACACTGATCAATTCAACGCCGAAAGACGCGTATTCAGCCGCGCACGCGTGATCGCTGCGATTTGCGCGAGCGCCTCATCGAGTTCCTGCTGCGTGCTGCGTCCAATGCGACGTTCGAGCGCGCTGAAGATGCCTTCGCGCGTGTAGTGCCGCACGCAGATGATGAACGGAAAGCCATGCCGCTCGAGATAAGCTCTGTTGAGACGATCGAGCGACGCTTCCTGTTCCATCGACATGGCATCGAGCCCGGCGCTCTTTTGTTCGGCATCGGAATCGGCCGTCATCGTTCCCGAGCGAATGTTTGCGCCCGATAACAACGGATGCAGGTTCAGAAATGCGCGCTGGCTTTTGTCGTCCAGATTGCGGATGACATCCATCATCGCGTCATGCAAGGCATTGGCGGATGCGAACGGCCGCACGCTCCACGCGCCCTCCGCCGCTTGCGGAAAATGCTCGAACACGCTTGCGAATGCACCAATGAATGCCGCGCGGTCCAGCGAATTGACCGGCTCCAGGTTGATCGACTGTGACATGCTCGCGTCTCCTATGGCGTGTCGATGGCAATTCGTGCCGAGTATAGGAACCGCGCGAGCGGGCGGCGAGACAGCCGATCCTATTGACCGCATAACAGAACACGATAGCGCTACGCGCGATGCATGTCGCGCAGCGCGCGCAATTCCTGAGCGGCCGCCGTCAGCATGCCGCGCAGCCAGACGTGCGATGCCGAGCGATGCCGCGACGGATGCCACAACTGATAAAAGCGCATGAATGGAAATTCGATCGGGGCGTCGAGCACAACGAGCGGAAGATGCTGCGCGTGATAATTCGCGAAATGCCTGCCGGTCGTGAGAATAAGATCGGTGCCCGGAATCAGGCTCGGCGCGAGATTGAAGTACGGGCAGCTCACGCGGTTATCGCGATGCACGCGCATGGTGCTGAGTCCCGTATCGACGACGCCGCGCTGGTCGCGCGAATATGGCGTGGGCACGATATGCGATGCACTCAGATAGTCCTGGGCATCGAACTTGCCTGATTGCGCATAGACGCTATCGCGCGCGACCACGCACACGACATCGTCCTCCAGCAATACCGACAAATGAAGATGCTCTGGCGGATTGGGCCAGTTGCCGATCACGATATCGGGCGAGCCTTCGGAAAGCCCCTGTTCGTAATTGAATGAAGCCGAAAGCGGCACCGCAATGAGGCGCGCGCGTGGTGCAGCGTGCCTGAATTCGCGCACGACATGCGCAAAAAACGGGGGCGCCAGGTAATCGGGCATTCCGACGGTAAAGCTTTGCTCGGTTGTCGCGGGATCGAAATGATCGTCGGATACGAGCAGGTTATCGAGCGCACTCAATGCGGCCTGTGCGCTCTGCGCGAGCTGAATCGCGCGTTCGGTCGGCACCATCGCGTTCTTTTCGCGCGTAAGCAGCGGATCGTTGAAGATGGCGCGCAGACGCTTGAGCGCCGAGCTGATGGCCGGCTGCGACTGGTTCATACGAATGGCCGTGCGTGACACGCTGCGTTCCCCGATCAGCGTGCACAGCACGCGCAGCAGATAGGTATCGAATGGATCGTCGGTGCGATTCATGATGATTTCGGTGTCTCTATTGTTCGCGTGGCTGCGCCGCTATTTTGCCAGCCGGCACTGCGGGAACCGCTTCATGCGAGGCGCGCTAGGGTAATCCATAAGGCGTGAAAAGTGCGGCGAAAAACCGTGCAAAGCCCTATCGCACAAGGCTTTCGAACCCATATACATGTTGCTATGGGGCCTATTGGCTCGTCCCCCGTTCCCGATTTTTTGGCCGTTTCTATACTTGCTTCCAACCGAGCGCACGGCCGTGTCCGCGCGACGCAAACCGACTGGAAAGGAGAAACCATGTCGCTCATCAAACAGGAGATGCCGGTTTTCGCGAGCGCGGTCGAAAGCGCCGAAGCAAGCGTCTATCGCAAGGTTTCATGGCGCCTGCTGCCGTTCCTCGGCGTGCTGTGGGTGCTCGCTTGGCTGGATCGCGTCAACATCGGCTTCGCGAAGCTGCAGATGCTCGACTCGCTGCATTTCAGCGAAGCCGTATACGGTCTCGGCGCGGGCATCTTCTTCATCGGCTACTTTCTCTTCGAAGTGCCGTCGAACATGCTGCTGCAGAAGATCGGCGCGAAAAAGACCATCATGCGTATCACGATATGCTGGGGCGTCATCTGCATGTTGCAAACGCATGTCACCACGCCCACGCAGTTTTATGTCCTGCGCTTCCTGCTCGGCGCATTCGAAGCAGGGTTTTATCCGGGCGTCATTCTTTACCTCACTTACTGGTATCCGTCGCAGCGGCGTGCGCGCGCCTTCGGCACGTTCATGTCGGCTTCTGCGATCGCGGGCGTGCTCGGCGGTCCCCTCGCCGGCTGGATCATGACGTCGATGGGCGGCGTGCACGGCATGCACGGATGGCAGTGGCTCTTCATCATCGAAGGTATTCCGTCGGTGCTGGCCGGTGTGTTCGCGTACTTCTACATGACCGACAAGCCCGAGCAGGCGCGCTGGCTTTCCGATGATGAAAAGCGCGTCGTGCTCGATGCCCTGCAACGCGACAACGCAGCGATGGGCGAACGCGGTCACGACTGGCGCTCGCTCTTCAAGAACCGCAAGGTGTGGCTGCTGATCGCGATCTTCTTCTGCCTGCTGTGTGCGAACTCGACGCTCACTTTCTGGATTCCCACCGTCATCAAGGACGTTGGCATCAGCACGCCGATGGCGGTCGGCTGGATCGCGGCGGTCGCCTATTTGTGCGGTGCTGTGGGCATGATCATCAACGGCGCGCACTCGGATCGCAGCAATGAAGTGCGCTGGCACTTCAGCGGTGCGGCAATCGTCGGAGGCATATCGATGGCCGCGCTCGCGATGCTGATGGGTTTCGACAAGATCTCGCCGGTGATCGCGCTGCTCGCGATGACCGCATCGCTCATCGGCACCATGAGCGCGATTCCCGTTTTCTGGCAACTGCCCAACCGCTATCTCGCTGGCAGTGCGGCCGCAATCGGCGTGGCGCTCATCAATTCCGTCTCCAATCTCGCAGGCTTCGGCGCGCCCTATGTGATGGGACTCATCAAGAACGCGACGGGCAAGGTGACGACCGGCCTGTACCTCGTGGCCGTAATCGAAGTGCTGGCCGCGGTGCTCGTGATCGTCGGCATCCGCAAGCTCGGCAACAAACAAGGGGCCTGACATGCGCGACAAGAACACATCATCCCCTGCATTCGACGTGAGTCGCCGTCGCTTTGCTCTGCAATCCGTGGCACTTGGCGGCAGCATGCTGATCGCGAAGACGGCGCTGTCCGCCGATGCACCCGCGCCGAATCAGACGACCGGCCCGGTGCAACAGGATGGCCTGAGCCCACGCCTCACGATGCACGGCCTGGACACATGGCATGGCACGCCCGCTTCGGGTATGCGCGTGGAGCTGTTTGCGATCGACGACGGGCGTTCGAAGTTCCTTCAGACGATCACGCTGGCTGCAAGCGGACGCAGCGAGCCTCCCCTCCTGATCGGCGATACCTATCGCGCGGGGACTTATGAGTTGTTGCTGCATGTGGACGAATACTTCGCCGCACGCAAGGCGGATCTTCCGCAGCCGATGTTTCTCTCGAAGATCCCGCTGCGCTTTCGCATCACGGACGTCAATCAGCGCATTCATTTGCCGGTGCTGTTCGGACCGTGGAGCTACAACTACTACCGCGGCAGTTGAGCCGGAAAGTACTCGAACGCGAGATCAGGAGAAAACATCATGGCCGCAGGCATTACCACGCACGTACTCGACGTCGCACTCGGCAAACCCGCCGCCGGGATGCAGATCGAATTGTTCGATATCGGCAGCGAGCCGCCCACGCTGCTCGCGCGCACGCGCACCAATCGCGACGGACGCACCGACTCGCCGATCCTGCCGGCGGCGCAAGCGCGAGCGGGGAATTTCGAGTTGCGCTTCTGGGTCGCCGATTACTTCAAGACGCCCGATGTCTTCGCGGACGTCGTGCCGGTTCGCTTCACGCTCGCCGATGCGACGCAGCACTATCACGTCCCGCTGCTTTGTTCGCCTTGGAGTTTCGGCACCTATCGCGGAAGTTGAATCAGCGCTTACTGCAATTGACGATTGATGTTTCGCAACTTGGAGACGCGCACGAACTGATAAGAAAATGTCTAAAACAACTTTCCATTTCTTATTCGAACCGGAGTGAAATCTGGATTTGCAATGTGCGTCTCACCACTTACCGTCCTGGAGCGATATTCTAGACTTTCCACTGCTACGCATTTACACGAATCTCCTCTAGCGCATTGCGGATGTGCATGGCATAGTGCGATCGACGATCTATTAGAGGTAACTCATGTCAACGCTAGAAAGTATTCAGGCGCGTATCGAAGCACTTCAAGCGAAAGCGGATGCGCTCGTTGCAAAACAATCCGAGAATGCGCTGCAAAAGATTCATCACCTGATGTCGAGCCATGGATTGACCATCTCGGACATCGAAAGCTATTCCGGTTCACGCAAGAAGGCGGGCAGTTCGGCTTCCGCGAAGAAGCGCGGCGCAGTCGCCTATCGGGATCCAAAGACCGGTGCGACCTGGAGCGGCCGCGGACGCGCGCCGGGCTGGATCGCCAATGCAAAGGACCGTAGCAAGTTTGCGGTTGGAGCAAGCGCGCAGGGAACCAAGGCTAAAGGAAAAACGCGCGCTGCTGTCAAGCGCAAAGCAAAGGGACAACCGCGCGGTCCTCAACCCGCGCTCTATCGCGATCCGGAAAGCGGCGCAACGTGGAGCGGTCGTGGCCGCGCACCCGCATGGCTCGCATCGGTTAAAGATCGGACGCCGTTTCTGATTGCCTGACACTGTATTCACACAAACGGCGGAGTTCGTGCACGACTCCGCCGTTTTCTTTGCGGTCCGGAGTTTCAATCTATACACGCGGATCGAAATCGAATTCGATCCTGATGCCGCCCGGTTCGTAAATCATCATGTGGCGCTTTGGACCGGCTCCTAGCAGTTCCGGCGCGAATTCCACTGCCACTCCCGGCCATGTCGACACGCGCTCGAGAATCGTCGCGAGTGCGGCTTCATCCGTTGCGCGCAATGCGAGATGATGAAGCCCGATATTCTTTCGCCGATCGAATGCTATAGGCGCCGATTCATCCTTCACCTGCCATAACGTAACCAGCAGCTTTCCGTCCGATACGAATACGGCGGGATACTCGGACCGCTCGCCGACGATCTGCCAGCCGAGACATTGAACGAAAAAGTCACGCGTTGCGTCGAGATTGCGCACAGTGAGACCTACGTGATCGATTCCAGATGTCAGCATCGCTTCCTCCGCGTGCATTCGAGCGTTCAGGAGAAAGGCCCCCGAACATTCGACATGCTTATGCCAGCGTCAATTTGACGTCGATATTATTGCGCGTTGCATTCGAATAAGGACAGACGATATGCGCCTTGTCTACAAGCGCCTGTGCCTCGCTGCGATCCATTCCCGGTAGCGAGATCTTCAATTCGACCTCGATGCCGAAACCGTTCGGGATTTGACCGATGCCCACGCTGCCATCCACCGCGACATCTTTCGGCAGCGTGATCTTGTCGCGAGCGGCGACGAATTTGATCGCGCCGATAAAGCACGCGCTATACCCTGCGGCGAAGAGTTGCTCGGGATTGGTGCCATCGCCACCACCGCCGCCGAGTTCTTTCGGGGTTGTCAGCTTGAGATCCAGATTGCTTTCGGGCACGGTCGCGCGGCCGTCGCGCCCGCCAGTGACATGAGCATGTGCACGGTATATAACTTTTTCAATCGACATCGCCAGACTCCTGTGCGTTGTGTTGAGCGGATCTCGCGGCGCGCATGTGCCGGACGAAGTCCGCCGACATGAGTTCCCCACTGGACGCTGCCCGATATGGGCACGTTCCAATAGCGAAGGATACTCAAGTCACGGCGAGCTCGCCTGACGCATGACCGACGCGCCGAAGCAAGCTCGCTTCAATCACAAGACGACGGGTTCTCTGCCTGAAAAGACCGGATCTGCAACGGGCGATGTGTTTTCCTTCGCGATACGTTCGCACACCGCGACCACATGCGCCGAACCGGTCGTCATGAAGAGGGCGTGATCGAGGTCCGAAAAGATCGCCATTCGCACGGATGGATAGCGCGACAGTCGCGCGCCCAGCTTGCCGAAATGCGCGGCGATCAGATCCATGCCCGCATCGTACGCGCCATAGACGAGCGCTGTCTTTACGCCTTTGGCATCGAGCGCACGAATGATCGGTCCCGGTTCGGTCGCGAGCTCCGGCGCCGTGCTGCTCAGGCGGTCGAGCCTCAACACATCGACGATACGCGAACGCGCGCGCGTCGCCATATAGCCGAGCACGAAGCGCAATACGCGCATCAACTGCTTTTCGCCGCGCAGGATCGCTTTCCATTTCTGCGGATCGAGCATCGAGAATGCATAACCCGCCATGGAATTGCGCGTCGATTGACGCAAGCCGTCGGGCGCGACGTCCGCCGGTCTTTTAAACGTCGGCAGATTGACTGTGACGACACCGTTGATCGCATTCTCGGCGACCGCCGCCTTGAGCGCGTGATAAGCGCCCGAGCACACGCCGAATGCAAAGATCGACTTGTAGCCCTGCCGCGCGAGCCAGCGTGCGGCGGCCGCGGTGTCGTCAGTCGCGATCTGGTTATAGATTCGGCCGAACGCCGTATCCGATTGCACTGCGCCGGGCGCGGCCGGACTGTCGCCTCGGCCTCGCGCATCGAAACGCAATGATGCAATGCCGCGCCGCGCAAGCTCGCGTGCAATGCGAACGGATAGCCGGCTGTCGCCGACGCGCGCACTCGCCGATGTATTCGCAATGAGAAACACCGGACCTCGCGCGGCCCCCGTGCGCGGCTCGCACAAAATGCCGAAAAGCTTTTCGTCGCCGATGCGTACTGGGCGTTCGATAGCTTCGGGTGTGTCTATCTTTAGAGCGGACCAGTCAACGGCATCGGCCGACGACGGCGCTTGCCTGTTTGATGAATCCTTGCCAGCGATCCATTCCACGACTTGGGCGAACGCTGCGCGCGGCAATGCGTTGAATGCAGTTTCCTGAAGAAAGCCAGTGAGATCTTCGAACGGACGCGCCTGTGCTTCCACGCCCTTTTCGATGAGCGCGTCGCACAATGGATCCGTGCCGCCCGCCTTCATATTCATGACCAACGCGCGACGCGCTGGTGCCGCCGCAGCGTCTCTTACGCTCGCGACGAGATCGATCGCCTGCAATGAGCCTTTGAATTCATCGCTATAAACCTGGCCGAGGACGTTGAGCCGCGCGTCGTCCTTTTGCATCTCACGCAAAGGCGGTGCAAGCAGTTCGAGCCATGTCTTGCGCACGATGCTCAACTCGCGCATATACACGCGGCCACTCGCAACGGGTGCGAGCAGTACGAGGTCATCGACCGGTTGACGCAATGCGGCCTCGAGCGCGAACGCGGCGCCCACGCGAAAGCCGCATAACGTGACGTGCTCTATGCCTGTCGATGTCTTCAGCCATTCGATGGCCGCGTCGACGTCATCGACCGACGATTGGAATTGATCCGGTGCGAGATCGGCGCCCGCCGAGTCGCCCGTGCCTCGATAGTCGAAACGCAGCACCCATATGCCTCGCGCGGACAGCGCTTCGGCGAGATGCCGCATGCCGCTATATGTCCACACGTATTCGTGCCCATAGGTATTGCAGAGCACTACGCCGCGCGTGCCGCTTCCGGCGTGCAGCCATCCGAATCGGTTCCCGAATACAACCGGTCTCATATCGATCTCGTCCTCGTCTTTGGTGGCGCGCAAGGATCGATGACTCGTCGTCCCGTTCTTGCAATGCCTGGCCGTCAACGTCCCGCCGAATACGGGATCGCGAGGTATTGAGACGATTATATTAAGCGTCCTCTTCGTAACACGGCTTGCACCGGCGAATAGGTGCGAATGAGCTACCTATTGGCGCATAAGACATAGCTTGTGTGAGCTACCGCTCATTTCTTTATGCAAGCTTCGTCGGCATAACGTCAGATTGGCTGCAGACGAGTCCCCTCGCCTGCCTATATGACTTTTTGGAAGATCGATTCTCTATCAGAGATCCAATACGAGTACCTTGCTCGTCGCACGCGACACGCACGCGGTCAGATAGTCGGTCTTTTCTTCTTCGCTCATGATGCAGTCGTTGTGCTCGACGTCTCCTTCGAGATAACGCACCTTGCACGTACCGCACAAGCCCGCGCAGCATGATGTCTCGATGAACACGCCCGCTCCCGCCAGTGCATCGGCAATGCTCTCGTCCTTCGTCACTTCGATTTCCTGTCCTGTGCTCGCGATACGCACGATGAAGCTGTCGTTCGCATCGTTGGCGGCCTGCTCGCCAGCGTTGCGCTCAGGTGCCTTGAAGTGCTCGAAATGCACCGTTCCGGACGGCCAGTGCCGCGCCGCATCCGCGCACGCTTGCATGAAGCCGCCTGGACCGCAGCAATAGACGTGCTCGCCTTCGCCGGGCGCATTCAGCAAGTCCCCGATATCGAGGCCCGCCGATGGATCGCCGCCATCGAAATGAAAATGCAGACGCCCGCTTGCGCGCATGTGCTCGAATTCCTCGGCGAACGCTGCGCTGCCCGCATCTTTCGCGCAGTAATGCATTTCGTATTCGATACCGGCATCGTCGAGTTCATGCGCCATCGCCTTCAATGGTGTGATGCCTATCCCGCCCGCGATCAGCAACACGCGGCGCGCGCCGTCGACGAGATGAAAGTTATTGCGCGGCCGGCTTACACGCACGATGTCCTGCACGCGCAATTGCTCGTGAAGCGCCTTCGAACCGCCGCGCCCGCGTTCATCGCGCAATACGGCGATCACATAGCGATGCCGCTCGCGTGGCGCATTGCTGATCGAATACTGCCGCACGACGCCGCCCTCGAGATGAATGTCGATATGCGCGCCCGCCGTGAAAGGCGGCAATGGCGCACCGTCGGGATCGATGAGTTCGTATGAATTGATGCCTCGGCCTTCGAAGCGGACCTGACGCACGAGCAGATTCAAGGTCTGACTCTGCGCGTCGGTCGAGATGGATTGTGTTGACATGGTCGACTTCCTCGAATCGATGATCCCGCATCGCGAGAGCGCCGTGCGCCCTCGCGTCGGCCGGCTTATTGCTTCATCGCGAGTTCGAGTTCCTCGAAGCGTTCGCGTACGAATGCGGTACGTGCATCACCCTTCAGCTTTTCGCTTTCCGCAAGGATCGCAACGATCTGCTTCGTCACCTTGCGACGGCGCATGACTTCTTCTTCGACGGTTTCGCCTTCGGGGATCTCGAACACATTGCCCGAGCAGAAGCTATTCGGCGCGCCCGCGTTCTCACGAAACCATTCCGCGAAGTTTTGCGCCGACGCGGCCGGATTCGAACCGCGCAACGCGTCGCGCAGCATCTTGCGGAACAGGAACAGGCCCGCGTCGAACTTGGTCGGATTCTCGAGCGCATGCACCGCGATTGGCCGTTGGCTGATGATGGCTTCGTAGTCGCCGGGCGCGTATTGCGCCTGCTTGTAGTTCGCACGCTCACGATGATTGGGCGGAATCGGCACGATGTCCTCGATCGTGTATTCGGCGAAGCGCTCGGGACGACGCATCGCGACCTGGCCGTCGAGGAAGTCGATCGACTCATAGCCCACCAGTTCCTTCTTGCCGATACCGCGCGTATCGATGCCGGGGCCCATGACGCGCCAGCCGATCATCTTGCTGTTTTGGTCGTCGACCGGAACCGTCCATCGGATGATATGAAAGCGGCTGAAGAGCTTCTTCTTCGAACCATCTTCCGATGTATAGGCATGCAGGCTCAGATTTGGCAGCACTTGATGCTGCACGCGCACGAACAAGCGGTCCTTGTTCACGCGGCGCGCGCCCGCACACGCGAGACTGCGGCCTTGTTGGACCGGCTGAAAATGCATGTCGGGCGCGACTTCCATCGACGCTGCGCCGACTTCGTCGAACGTCGTGCCCTGGAACTGTCCTTTCACCACGTTCTTCGCGGCATGCAATGCCGTCGGATGAAAGTTATCGGCGGCGTTGTCCTGAACCTGCAACCAGTTGCAATGCTGGAAGTTGCTGTAGGGCACGAGTTCGTCGCCGGGCATCACGGTGTAGTCGCCTTCCCACTCCGGAAACGGCGGCTCGTTTTCCGGCGGCCCCATGTAAGCGAACACGAGACCGTGACGCTCGACTGCCTTATACGCACCCTGCCGAATGGAACACGCGTACTTTTCGGCCTCTTTCTCTTCGCCCTTCGGAAACGGCACATGCAGGCACGCGCCGTCCACGTCGAACACCATGCCGTGATAACAGCACATGATGCCGCGCTCTTGAATCGCGCCGTATTCGAGCGATGCGCCGCGATGCGCGCAATGCGCGTGCAGCAGACCCACACGCCCGCTGCCGTCGCGGAATGCCACCAGTTCTTCGTTGAGGATCTTCAGAAAGCGCGGCGTGTCGGTCAGCTCCATCGACATGCAGACCGGATGCCAGAAGGCGCGCATGTATTCACCCATCGGCGTCCCGGGGCCCGTCTCCGTCAGTTCCGGATCGTGGCCCGGCACCTTGTTCACGTAGTAACCGCCGTAGGGCACGAGCTTCTTGACTGTCGCGGCCGCGCCGCCGCTGCTCTGATGCCCTTCCAGCTTGTCCGATTTGATGGTCATGGGAAATCCTGTTTCGAGTGGGGTTGAATCGATCGATGCCTGAGACCTGAATTCCGGCTTCCGAACTCCGAACTCTGTATACAGAGATTAGCGATGTGGATCGGCGTTGTCTCTATGGGTAAACGTGAATGAAAACAGGAACGCGATAACGTTGCGTTGACGCGTAAGGCCGGCCCGCTGTACCCTTGCCGTATTCTGTATCCAGAACTTACGCTCGAATCATGCCCGCCAAACTTCTCAAGCTCCAGGCCCGCACCGACTATGTCGACGAGGTCTACAAAGTTCTGCTCGACGCCATCAGTTCGGGTTCGCTCGCGCCCGGCACGCGCATCACGCAGGAAGAGATCGCCGAACAGCTTGCGGTTTCGCGCTCACCCGTCCTGCAGGCGCTGCGTCTGCTGAAGAAAGACGGTCTTGTCGTCGATGCGCCCGGACGCGGTCTCCTCGTCACGCCGCTCGACCCCGCATGGATCAGTCATCTCTATGAGATTCGCGGCGCGCTGGATTCGCTCGCTGCGCGTCTCGCCGCCGAACGCGGCGCGAAGATCGACAAGGCGATCATCACCAATGGCAGGCGCGCGTCGAAGAGCGACGATGTCAAGGCGATGATCGATGCCGACATGGCCTTTCATAACGCGATCTACGTGGCATCGGGCAATCCGTTGATCGCCGAGACCGCGCAGACGCACTGGGTTCATCTGCGCCGCGTGATGGGCGCCGTGCTGCAGGCATCGGGACAACGCAAATCGATCTGGGACGAACATGCTGCCATCGCGGCGGCCATCGCGGAAGGCAACGGCCACCGTGCCGCCGAACTTACCGATCTGCATACCGCCAACGCGCGAAGAAACCTCGTCGAACGGCTCGGCGTCGTGCTGAGCGAGCAACGCGAACGGGAATCGGAAGCAACGTGATCTCACGCACGGGTTGCGAGTTGCATCGACGGCGAAAGCCCCTGTTTCAAGGGGCCGTTTCGCTTGGCGTGCGCGAGTCAGTCGCTGCGACGGCGGCTGTTCACGAGCGCGGCGGGCACCGCGAACACGAGCAGGCTGCCGATCACGCAACTCGCCGCGAGACCGAGCACGCCGCTGCCCGTCGAACCCGACTGCGTCTGGATCACGCCGATGAGCCAGGGACTCACGACGCCCGAGATGCTGCCCACGGAATTCGCAAGCGCAAGGCCCGCGGCTGCAGCGCCGCCGCTGAGAATCGCGGGCGGCAGAACCCAGAACTGCGAGATGGTCGTGACTACGCCCATCGTCGCGAGCGTGAGACCGATCATGCCGAAGAACGTGGAGTGCGCGTACATCACGCTCATAAAAAGGCCGAGCGCGCCGACGAAACCCGCGCCCGCAAGATGCCAGCGTCGCTCGCCACGCTTGTCCGAGCTATGGCCGACCGCGAGCATCGCAATGGCGCCCGCTGCATAGGGAATCGCCGAGAGCAGGCCGATATCGAGCGGATCGGTCACGCCGCTCGCCTTGACGAGCGTCGGCAGCCAGAAGCTCACGCCGTAGAGCCCCATCGTGAAGAAAAAGTACGTCACGGACAGCAGCAGTACTTTCGGATGCAACAATCCATCCTTTACCGAATGCAGCGCATGCGCCGGCTCTTCGTCGCGCAGATTGGCTTCGAGCATTGCTTTTTGCGAGTCGTTGAGCCACTTCGCATCGACGACCTTGTCGTCGAGATAGAAGTACGCGACCACGCCCAGAACGGCCGTCGGAAGGCCTTCGAGCAGGAAGAGCCATTGCCATCCCGCGATGCCGTGCGCGCCGCCCATATGCGTCATGATCCAGCCGGACAGCGGCCCGCCAACGACGCCGGACATAGGAATGCCCGTCATGAAGAGCGCGGTTACTTTGCTTCGGCGCGAAGCGGGAAACCAGTACGTGAGATACAGCAGGATCGCCGGAATGAAGCCTGCTTCGGCCACGCCGAGCATGAAGCGCATGATGTAGAAGCTCGTCGGCGTCGTGACGAACATCATGCCGGCAGAGATCACGCCCCACGTCACCATGATGCGCGCGATCCAGCGACGTGCGCCCACGCGCAACAGAATGAGATTGCTCGGCACCTCGAACAGCAGATAGCCGACGAAAAACACGCCCGCGCCCGCACCGTAGACGGCGTCGCTGAAATGCAGATCGTTGAGCATCTGCAACTTCGCGAAGCTCACGTTGATGCGATCGAGATACGCGCACAGATAGCACACGAAGAGAAATGGCAGCAGACGCCATGTCACCTTCGCATACGTCGACGATTCATCGCCTGTCAGATACGCAACCGGACTGTGGGAACTCATGCTTTGTCTCCTGGTTATGTCATGCGTCTGGATCGCTCACATGTTCGTCACCTCAAACCAGAAAGACAAACGATGCCTGTTCATCCATCCATGACAGGCTCTCATGCATAAGGTGTTTCCATGAGGCGCATTCCGAACTTCGTACTCCTGCGCGCATTCGAAGCAGCCGCGCGTCTGGAAAGCTTCACGCTTGCCGCAAGCGAGCTTCATCTCACGCAATCGGCGATCAGTCATCAGGTCAAGGAACTCGAGCAGTATTTCGGCAGGCCGCTCTTTCATCGGCGCAACCGGCGCGTGGAGACGACGTCCGAAGGCCGTCGCCTGCATGAAAGTCTCGGACGCGTGTTCGATGTCATCGAAGCCGCATGCGCCGAAGTCACGCTCGATCCGCTCGCGCAAGTGCTCGCCGTTCATTGCGCGCCGAGCTTCGCCGTGAAATGGCTCGGGCCGCGTCTGCCCGAATTCATGCAGGCCCATCCGAACGTGACGATACGTCTGTCGTCGGACGCTGAGCCCGCCGATCTCGCACGCGCGCGCGAAGTCGACGTTGCCATTTCATATGGCTTCGCACACGAACGTGCCGGTGTCGTCTCGCGCGCACTGGGCACGGAGCGCATCATCCCGATGTGTTCTCCGTCCTTGTTGCAGGAAGGCGTGCCAGCGCCGGAGCACATTGCGAGGATGACGCTGATCGACTCGCAACTCAGCCGTGTGACGTGGCCCGGCTGGTTCGAGCTCAATGGGCTCGACATGCCACGCGGGCCGCGGCCTTCGTTCGACCGTGCGGCGCTCGCGATATCCGCGGCGGTGGATGGCATGGGCGTCGCGCTGGAAACGACGCGCCTCGCCGAGCGCGAGCTTGCGCGCGGCGATCTGATCGAGTTGGGCGCGGGTGTGTTCGCGCCGCTCGCAAGGGAGACGCACTTTCTCTCTTATCGCGCCAACGAACGTGATGTCGAAAAAGTGAAATGTTTCTGTGACTGGGTGCTGGCGAAGGCTGGCCTTGATGACGCGAAAGAAGTCGAAGCGTGAGGCGAAATCATGCCGCCTGTCTCGCCCGCTCCTCCTCGACCATCCGGGCGTGTGCATACACGCGATCGCGTTCGCGCGCGACGAGCGTGCGCTTGCGTGCAAGCGTCTGTCGATGATATTTCGGGTCACCCATCTGCATCACGTATTCACCGTGACGATGACGCAGGTAGCGCTGGAAAAACTCGGCGCCGGGCAAGCCGCTGTCGAGCGCCATGAGCACGCCGTAATCGATGTCGTGCACATCCCCGAGTGCCTTGATTGCGGATTCGAGCGCGGCATAACGCTGCGGCAGTGGCAGCCCCTTGTCGCATAGCGCATGAAAGCGCTGATAAGTCAGCACTTGTCCGTGCGATGCACACCGCCATAACACTTTCGCAAGCCGTTGACTGAGTTCCGTTTCCACGTTTCCTCCCGCAAGGTGCGCGGATCGTATGAGTGTGACATTCCACCGTCATTCGGATTTCGAAGACGGCATGCGGTTGCCTGGAAAATCACCTGCAACGCCAGAAGATATGCGCAACGCTCGCCATTGCGCCAAATCGCCTTGCGCGCATCGCCGAAAGCGTCATGCAATGCGGCCAGGTCTAAGAAACCTGTCTATGAAGATTCAGTTGAGCACGTTTTAATAATTCGCATGTTTCTATTTCCCACGCTGAAAGAAAGAACTCATATAGCGAAGAACACGAAATGCGATAAACGTCTATGCTTATTAGACCTTTCACAATGCACATATAGCATTGCGCACGAATCCGCACCGCTGCATGATGCAGCAGTGGACTCGCGGGAACCTTCTGACACGAGCGACTCGGCGCGACTTGTGTGCGCTTTCGCTTAATATTGACCTCGGCGGGTCTTATTGATTGCCACGCCACAGCGCCGTAACTTTTGACCAGCAACCATGCGCGGCGGCTGCGACTCGATTACATGCTAGCAAACATATTGCAGGAAACCAAGGAAAGATTCCACATGAAAGAACGTTCCGCGCTTGCGCGCGGCTGTCGTTCGGCATTTTTTTCCATCGTCGCCTGCGGCCATATCGGCCGATCAATTCGCAATGCAATGAAGAGGAACCTCTAAAGAAACCATATAACTTGCTTAAGCAAAGACGCCACGCAGATTACGCGCCGTTTCACCTGCGCCGCTCGACGCGCACTTCACACGCGGCACACTTCTTAAGATTGGTTTAAGTCTGAGAGACTAAAACGTCATCAAACGCGGGCAAGATAGTGCCCCTTGCAATTTGCTTCGTATCGGTTTTCACGAAAACGTCCACGCGGATGGTCAGGCCGGGCAACGCCGCACGCGCAATCCAACAGCGCGATCAGGCGCAGGCGACGACCATCCCATTCAGCCCGGCAGAAATGCCGGGCTTCTTTTTAACCGCGCCCTCCGCGCACTTGCGGCGCGCCATTGCCGGTCTGCGTAATGGCGACGGGCAGATCGAAGTGAAACGTGGTGCCCGTGTCTTTCGAATCGATCAGGCGAATCTGGCTGCCGTGCAATTGCAGCATGCGTTGTACGATGAGCAGCCCTAGCCCGCCGCGATGCGCGCCGCCCGAAGCGAACGGACGCATGAAAAGCGCCTTGCGCATTTCCGGCGGAATGCCCGTACCCGTATCGCTGATCGTGACTTCCACTCTGTCAGATTGTTCGCGCGCAAGTGCAAGTGTCACGTCGACGACGCCTTGCGCAGGCGTATGACGGATCGCGTTATCGAGCAGATTCGTGAACACGCGCTCGATCATGCCGAGATCCGCCGTTACGTTCGGCAAGCGTGGCGCGATCTGGGCATTCAGGCGCACGCCCCGCGATTGCGCGGGCAGTTCGAACTTTTCGAATACGTCCTGCACCAGATCGGCGAGAGAGAACGCCTCGGCTTCGGGCGCGACCATGCCGTGTTCGAGTTTCGCCAGTTCGAACAATGACTGCGCGAGATGACCCACCTTCGCGCTCTGTGCAAGCGCGATCGACAGATAACGACGCCGATCGGTATCCGGCAGCGTGTCGGACTTGAGCGACAGCGTCTCGAGATAACCATGCAGCGATGACAGCGGCGTGCGCAAATCGTGCGAGATGTTCGCGACCATCTCGCGACGCTCGCGATCCTGCTGACCCAGCGCGCGCCACTGCTCGCCGATGCGTTCCGCCATCTGCGCGAACGCGCTTTCGAGCACGACGATCTCGTCGCGTTCGTTCGCCCGCGCATCGGGCGTGTCGATGCGCGCGAGCGCCGGCGGTTCTGCTGGCGCGCCACGCGCGTCGAACTTGCGCATTGCTTCGGTGAGGCGGCGCAGCGGCCGCGTAACGAGCCCGAATGCAACCAGGCCCGCGACGAGCCCGAGCAATGTGACGAGGCCCATCGACGCGAGCGTGGTGCGCAACACCGCGCTCGCCGATGCCTTCGCAGCCAGCGCATCGTGCTCCTCGCCGAGCAGCACGACATAGACATAGCCGAACGGCGGCTTGCCGGGCGCGGCGAGCGGCGCTGCGCTGAAGACTTTGCGCTTGCCCTCGCTGCGCGGATCGTCACCGAGAATCGGCAAAACGGCGCCGTCGAGGAACTGCCGCACCGGCGCGAGATCGACATGATCGCGCTTGAGATGTCCGGGCGGCGCATCGTCGGCACGCACGCGCCCCGTGTTATCGAGCAGATAGACTTCGACGCTCGGGTTCACCACCATCAACTGACTGAAGAGCCGGCGCACGGCGGGCGCATCGATGTCGTTGGCATCGGCGAGCGCGCCGTCACGCGCGATATGCGCCGCAAGCCCGCGCGAAAGACTCTGAATGACTTCCTTCTCGCGCAGATCGCTCGCGCGAATCTGCAGCCACGCCGATGCGCCGCAGCACGCGAGCAACAGCACGCAGAACACCGCGAAGAGCCGTTGCGACAAGGTGAGCTTCACGACGCGCCATCCTTGCCGTCAGGCGATTGCGCCGCGAGCTTATAGCCGTGGCCCCATACCGTGAGAATGCGCTTCGGATCGGCGGCATCTTTCTCTACTTTCGCGCGCAAACGATTGATATGCGTATTGACCGTGTGCTCATAACCTTCATGCCGATAACCCCACACTGCATTGAGCAGGTCCATGCGCGAGAACACCTTGCCCGGATGACGCGCGAAGTGATAAAGCAGATCGAACTCGCGCGGCGTGAGTTCGATGCGCGCGTCATCCACCCATGCTTCGCGCGCGAGCGGATCGATCGCGATGCCCGCCACTTCGATGCGCCCCGTCTCCAGCCGCGAGTCCTTCGCGACCGCATCGACGCGGCGCAGCAGCGCCTTCACGCGCGCGACGAGTTCGAGCACCGAGAACGGCTTCGCAAGATAATCGTCCGCGCCGAGTTCGAGGCCGAGAATGCGATGCACCTCGCTCGAACGCGCGCTCGTGATGATGATCGGCGTATAGCGTGTCATCGCGCGCGCACGCCGGCAGATTTCGAGGCCGTCGACGCCGGGCAGCATCAGATCCAGAATCAGCGCATCCCATCCGCCCTGTTCGAGCAGGCGCAGCCCTTCGGCGCCATCGGCGCTATGCACGACTTCGTAGCGTTCGTCGCGCAGGTTGAGACTCAGCACATCGGCGATATGCATGTCGTCTTCGACAATCAGAATGCGTTTCGGATGATCCATGAGGAATGTTATCGGCAGAGAAAAACACGCGCGCCCAATCCGCAGAACAATGGACGGGCGTCTGTGCCATTGTGCAGAAAAGCGCGCGGCCAAGTATCACATTTAATTCAACTTTCGGTGAGGACTCGGGGATGCGCGCGCGAATACGATGCCGGTACACCACTCGAACCCGAGGCACGCATCATGCAAACCCGCCGCCGCTTTCTCCTCACAGGCACCGCGGCCGCCGCCGCAGCGTTCGCACTGGGCGGACGCTTTCGCGCGCTCGCGGCCGATCCGAAGACGCAGGAAAGCTTCGAAATCGTCCATAGCGACGATGAATGGCATCGTCTACTCGATCCGGTGCAATTCGACGTATTACGCCGCGAAGGCACCGAACGCCCTTATACGAGCCCGCTCAACGACGAGCATCGCGCGGGCACGTTCAGTTGCGCGGGTTGCAGGCTGGCGGTGTTCTCCTCGCGCACCAAGTTCGACAGTCATACCGGCTGGCCCAGTTTCTGGGCGCCGCTCGATCATGCGGTCGCGACGCGCATCGACGGCTCGTTCGGCGTCGTGCGTACCGAAGTGCATTGCCGGCGCTGCGGCGGTCATCTGGGCCACGTCTTCGACGACGGTCCGAAGCCGACGGGCCTGCGCTACTGCATGAACGGCGTCGCGATGAACTTCGCGCCCGGCGCAGCCTGAATCGCGCCAGCACTCCGATCAACCTCGACCACCCGATACCATCATGCTGCTCATCGTTCTTGCCTATCTCGGCGGCGCGCTGACGATTCTCAGTCCGTGCATCCTGCCGGTGCTTCCCTTCGTGTTCTCGCGCGCGGATCAGCCGTTCGTGAAAAGCGGCTTGCCGTTGCTCGCGGGCATGGGCCTGACCTTCGCCGTCGTCGCGACGCTCGCGGCCGTCGGTGGCGGCTGGGTCACGCAGGCCAATCAATACGGTCGCTGGGCGGCCATCGTCCTGCTCGCAGTGTTCGGCCTCACACTGCTGTTGCCGAGTCTCGCCGAGCGCGTGATGCATCCGCTCGTGAGCGCGGGCAATCGTCTCACCGCATTCGCGCAACGCGGCGACGGCAAGCCGAGCTTCGGCGGATCGTTCATGCTCGGCATCGCGACCGGTCTTCTGTGGGCGCCCTGCGCAGGCCCGATTCTCGGACTCGTGTTGACGGGCGCGGCGCTCAACGGCGCGAGCGTCGGCACGACTCTGCTCCTGCTCGCGTATGCAGCGGGCGCGGCGACCTCGCTCGCGGTTGCCTTGCTGATCGGCGGACGCGTGTTCGCCGCGATGAAGCGCTCGCTCGGCGCAGGCGAATGGGTGCGGCGCGGCATCGGCGGGGCGATGCTGCTCGGCGTTGTCGCGATCGGGCTCGGGCTGGACACCGGCGTGCTCGCTCGTGTATCGACGGTCGCGACCTCGGGCATCGAACAACAGCTCGTCGACAAGCTCTCGAACAAGAACCAGGGCGCGATGATGATGTCCGCGAACACGGCGAACGTCGATAACAACGGACCCGCGATGATGCGCGCGAGCACCGAGCCGCCGAAGTCGCCGAACCCCGCGCCGCTGCCCGTGGAAGGCACGCTGCCTTCGCTCGATGGCGCGGTGCAATGGCTCAACTCGCCGCCGCTTACAAAGGAAGCGTTGCGTGGCAAGGTCGTGCTCGTCGATGTATGGACGTACTCGTGCATCAACTGCCTGCGCACGTTGCCGTATGTGAAGACGTGGGCGCAGAAGTATCGCGATCAGGGGCTTGTCGTGATCGGCGTGCATGCACCGGAGTTCGCATTCGAGCGCAACGTCGATAACGTGAAGAAGGCGGTTCACGATCTCGGTATCGATTATCCCGTTGCGATCGACAACAACTTCGCGATCTGGCGCGCGTTGAATAATCAGTACTGGCCGGCGCATTATTTCATCGACGCCAAGGGCGATATCCGCTATCACCACTTCGGCGAAGGCGATTATGCGCACTCCGAGCAGGTGATTCAGCAACTGCTTGCCGAAGCGGGTCACGGCGCCGCGCCTGCCATGGCGACGAGCGCGAAGCATGACGATAACGACATCGGTCAGGGCGCGATGATGCAGGCCGACAACGCGGACATGCGTTCGCCTGAAACGTATATCGGTTACGAACGCGCGCAGCAGTTCATGTCGCCGGGCGGCGAAACGCAGGATCGCATTCACGACTATGCCGCGCCCAACGCCCTCGACGTCAACGACTGGGGACTCGCGGGCGCGTGGAAGGTCGGCGCCGAGCACGCGACGCTCGAAGGCGCGACGGGGCGCATCGTGTATCGCTTTCATGCGCGCGATCTGCATCTCGTGCTCGGGCCGTCGAAAGATGGCAAGCCGGTGCGCTTTCGCGTGAGCATCGATGGCGCGGCGCCGGGCGCATCGCATGGCAGCGACATTCAGGCGGACGGAAGCGGCACCGTGACCGAACAGCGCCTCTATCAGTTGGTGCGGCAGGCGGGCCCCGTCGCCGACCGCACGTTCACCATCGAATTTCTCGACCCCGGCGTCGAAGCGTATGCCTTCACGTTCGGTTGAATGCGACTTCTTGAGGAGCAGACATGTTCAGGACCAACAGCATGACATTCAAGGCCGTCAGCGTGGCCGTATTGTTCGCGGGCGCGTTCGCACTGCAGCGCGTCGCGCATTCGAGCGAGGAAGCCGTGAAGATTCCGCCGCCCGTGCATGACGAAAGCGCGACGGCCGTGCATACGGAAACGGCCGTATTCGCGGGCGGCTGCTTCTGGGGCGTGCAAGGCGTGTTTCAGCACGTTCGCGGCGTGAAGGAAGCGCTGTCGGGCTATGCGGGCGGCGCGGCCGGCACGGCGCAATACGATCGCGTGAGCGAAGGCGATACCGGTCATGCGGAATCGGTGCGGATCACGTATGACCCGGCGCAGGTGTCGTACGGCAAGCTGCTGCAGATCTTCTTTTCGGTCGCGCACAATCCGACGCAACTGAACTATCAAGGCCCCGATCACGGCACGCAATATCGCTCGGCCGTATTCCCGACGAACGCAGCGCAGCGCGAAATCGCCAATGCGTATATCGCGCAGCTCGACAATGCGCATGTGTATGGCGGCAGGATCGTCACGAAGATCGAAGACTACAAGGGCTTCTATCCGGCCGAAGGCTATCACCAGAACTATCTGACGGAGCATCCGGAAAGCCCTTATATCGCGATCAACGATCTGCCGAAAGTGGCGAACCTGAAGCAGATGTATCCGGACGCCTATCGTCAGGACGCGGTGCTCGTGACGGTCGCATCCAAATAGGCATCGACGATCGCGAGCACATCGGGCATGTTGCGCCTGCCGAAACCGAGGCGCACATGCTCGTCGCCGTGATCGACCAGCGTCGAGGGCAAGAGCAGCACGCCCGTGCGTTCGAGCAGTTCTGCGCAGAACCGCTCGGCGCTTTCGCGCTTCAACCGCAAGAAACCGATCGTGCCCGCGCGCGGACGATGCCACTCGAAACGATCCGCATGGCGCGCGAAGAAGGCGTCTAGCACGCCCAGATTCGCGCGGATGATCGAAACATTGCGTTCGATAAGCGCATCAGTGTGG
>NZ_JALQDN010000052.1:0-379 GCF_023631205.1 Caballeronia sp. NCF2
CCGAGTGAAATCGCGCGCTCGTACACATCGCATGCGGCGGGCAGACGATCCGCGCGATCATGTTCGAGCCCGCGATACACCTCGTCGCTGAATAGCCATAGTCCATGCTTGCGCGCGAACGCGACGATCGCATCGAACACGTCGCGCGACGGCAGATAACCGGTCGGATTGTGCGGCACGCACATCACGAGCGCGCGTGTGGCCGGCGTGACGAGCGTTTCGAGCTCCGCCGGATCGAGCGACCAGCCCGCTTCTTCCCGCGCCTTCCACGGCGCAACGCTCACGCCCAGCGCCTCGGCCACCGTGTAATGCGACTGATAGCCCGGCATATGCACGATCATGTGATCGCCTGGCGCGAGCATCGTGTTCATGAACGAAT
>NZ_JALQDN010000053.1:0-1185 GCF_023631205.1 Caballeronia sp. NCF2
CGTGTAATGCGACTGATAGCCCGGCATATGCACGATCATGTGATCGCCTGGCGCGAGCATCGTGTTCATGAACGAATAGATCGCTTCCTGAGCGCCCGTGTGCACGATGATCTCGTCAGCATCGATGTTCTCGTACAGCGTCGCCAGTTCGCGCCGCAGCGCGGGTGCGCCGGGATATTCCGTATAACCGAGCCAGGTATCGCGCAGACCGTCGATCGAGTCCGGTTCATATGCAAGCAGTTCGCCGATCGACATCGATTCGGGATCGGAACTGCACAACAGATGGCGCGCGGTGAATTCGTGCTGCGAGAAATAGCGTTCGAGTTTGAAGGGGTTCGGTTGCATCGCGTCGCTTGATCGGAATGGAAGAAGGCCCTAGTTTGCGCGTCTGATGTACATTCACATAGCTAAACTCTCTAATTCCGACTAAGGAATGCTAATGCTCGACTACGCTCCCCTCGATGCACTGCTTGCCGTCGTGCGCACCGGTTCTTTCGAGCGTGCGGCGCGTCAACTGAACGTCACGCCTTCGGCCGTCTCGCAGCGCGTGAAGCTCCTTGAAGAGCGCGTGGGCGCCCTGCTCGTCAAGCGCGGCCAACCATGCGAAGCAACCGCTTCCGGCGCGCTCTTGTGCCGCCACACCGAACGCGTGCAACTGCTCGAAGCCGAACTCGGCGGGCGCATGCCAGCCTTGCCTGGCGCGCAGAGCGAGCGTCGCGCGAAATTGCGCATCGCGGTGAACGACGACAGCATGAGCACATGGTTCATCGACGCCGCGGCGGACTTTTGCATCGAACGTGAACTGCTGCTCGATGTCGTCGTCGACGATCAGGATCACACGGCGCAACGCATCCGCGAAGGCGATGTGCAAGGCGCGATCACCACGCAAGCCGAGCCCGTTCCCGGCTGGCGTTCGATGAAGCTCGGACGCATGCGTTATCGCGCGGTATGTTCGCCCGCGTACTTCGCGCGCTATTTCGCCGATGGCCTCACGCGCGATGCGTTGCGCCGCGCGCCCTGCGTCAATTTCAACGAAAAGGATGAATTGCAGAAGCGCTTCATCAAACGCATGAGCCGCGCGGAGATCGAACCGCCCGCGCATGTCGTGCCGCATGGCGAGGGCTTCGTGCGCGCGTGCACGTCGGGGCTGGCGTGGGGAATGTGTCCGCAACGGCTCGTCGCGCA